>CAJYOV010000120.1 GCA_913776405.1 Pseudobdellovibrionaceae bacterium | reverse complement strand
AACGTACTCGAAAACCCCGACCTTCATCTAGTCATCGAAGTCTTTCAGTATTCCGGTATTCCGAAATTCGAAGGTCGCTGTGAACGCGTATCTGGGGGTTTTTAGGGCGGAGCCCTAAAAATTGTCGACTGAGCAAAGCGAAGGAGCAAAGTCTTCCGCGGAGCGGAAGCGACACAATAAGAAAAGCCGCAGTGACTTGGAGGGTCGGCCCGCGGCTTTGAGGTGCAATGCGCGAGATACGCAGTGCAATTTGAATTTAAATTTGTCGCGAGCGCCCAGTCTCGAGAACGCGAGCGATTAACGAATCGCTGCGTAGCAAGACTCGACTGTCGCGTACGAAGCTGGAATCACTTCCGCGTTCGTTACGATGTCATAAGATGTGAAACCAATTCCGTTCCAATTGCAAACAGCATTCTGTTTCGAGAGGCGCACTGTGTAGACACACATGTTTGCATCTTGGAAACCGTAGCCTGGTCGACCGATGAAACGGTAGTTGCCGTGGTAGTAAGGTTGCCAGTTCATATTATTCCAACGGCAATCGACTTGCGTAATAGGAGATGGGCCCGGCGGAACCGGAGTTGGTGCAGGCGTCGGCGCTGGTGGAAGTGGCGCGTTTGCGTCGTCATAAGAGAACGAAGCACGGCAGCCGTGATTCACCCAAATACGTGAGCCGTGGTAACCCCACGAACCGCCAAACGTACACGCTTCACGCGACTTTTGTTTTTCAACTGCGACGTTTCCCAACTGAACGCCCGTTTCACACTCGACGTAACCGCCGTGAGATTCGCAAATGATCGAGTACTCGCCAGGCGCGTCGTTGTTGCCGCCGTTATTATTATCGCTCGCAAATGCGAACGCTGCCGAAAGCGTCGTCGTTAGAACCGCAGTCCACAAAAACTTGTTCATGAGTGCCCCTCTCCTTCACGGAAACGAAAATGTGAACTCATCACATCTCGGTCGAAACACGAAGGCAAGTACGCGCACCGCACCACATTGTGCAAAGTTGTAAACACGTCGATCCGTCACTAAATTAAAGCGAACCTGTTTCGTCCAACATGGCTCGACCAAAAGGGCTCAAGCGAAACGAATCGTGAAACAAATCGAGAAACGGATGAAGGAAAAGAAATGAAGCTCTGGCAAAAACTCACTCTCGCCATTCTTGCCGCAGGTGTCGCAGCCGTTCTCACTGTCTTCTTGTTGAGAGGCCTCGTCCGCGAAAAAACCGCAGCCGACACTCTTCCGTCTTCCCGCACAATTCAAGAACTGCAAGCGTGCACATCCGACTCCGATTGCACACTCGTAAACAAAACTTGCTGCAGCTGCGGCGAAACCCTCGCCATCAACAAAATGTTCACCGACGACTACCGAAAATCCCTCCGCTGCTACGACACCAAAAACGACTGCCCCACCCAAGCCTGCGAAATCCCCCAAACCTCCCGCTGCAAATCCAACATCTGCGTAAAGAACTAGTTTGAGCCTCACGAGCCAAAGAAACTGAACTCTCACCGCACTCGCTGGGGTCGAGGGCGCGCAGCAACCCTCGCGGGATCCAAAGGCAGAGCGGGAGCGCCAAAAAAGGAAACCCCGAGGGCACGTAAGTACCCCCGGGGCGGGCTAAAAAGAGTCGCGTCTGTGGGAAACGACCCTAATCACGTAGCAAGGCATTCATTCGAGAAAGCTCTATCGCCTTCTCTGAATGCCTCGCCGCTTTAGTTTTTTAAAACTGCTTTTAAAACTGAACGACGTTTTTCAAGAGAGAACGTTACGAGATCAAACGCAAGGCTTGCGCCGGTTGTGCGTTTGCTTGCGCCATGACTGACACGGCTGCTTGCTGCAAGATGTTCGACGATGCCATTTCAGCTGTCTCGTGTGCGATGTCAGCATCTCGAATGCGAGAATTCGCAGCCGAGAGGTTTTCGTTTTGAATATCGAGGTTCGAGACCGTCGTCGACAGACGCGACTGAACGGCACCGAAGTCGGCACGCATTTTACCAACTTTATTCATCGCATCGTCGAGTGTGTTGAGCGCACTTCTCGCGCCCCCTTTGCTATCGAGCCCGAGGCCGCTAATTCCAAGCGAAGAGTTCGTCGCATCCGCTTTCAGATTGTACTTGATGACGTTGTCGTCGTCGCCGAATACGCCGACTTGGAACTCGAGCTCGTCACCCGAGCCATCTAAGAGATTTCTCTTACCGAAGCGAGTTGTCTTCGCGATGCGGTCTGATTCGGCTACGAGCTGTTGCGCTTCTTGATCGATGTAACCGCGCTCTTCTTCGCCGACGTTGTCGGACGCTGCTTGTACGCTTAATTCTCTCAAGCGCACTAGAATGTTCGAGATCTCGTTCAAACCACCTTCTGAGACTTGTACGAGCGAGATGGCATTCGAGGCGTTTTGTTTCGCCATCGACATCCCGCGAACTTGGCCGCGGATGTTCTCAGAGATCGCGAGGCCCGCAGCGTCGTCGGCCGCATGAACGATACGGCTACCCGAAGACAACGCTTCAAGTGCGTGCGAGTTGCGCTCGGATTGTTTCGAGAGTTGGCGTTGCGCCGAGATCGATGCGAGGTTCGTACTAATCCGCATTCCCATAAAATTCCCCCTTCACTTCGCCGCTCAAAGCGAAATGCCCACAGACTTCGTCCGTTTCGAGGTGCCCACCTCTCATCGAACGAGCGCAATCCTTGCGATGTTTAAAAGACTCCTGAGCACGCCCGTCGCGCTCACTCGTCACTAAAAACAAATTCAATTTTGATGGGATGTCCCTGGGGCGATTCTTCAAGAGGGTGATTGATCCTCTTTAAAGGTGCCTTTGGGAACTAATCAGAGGGAATGAACCTATGACCACCCACGTACCGCTGAGTTCACACAGAACTTCTCGGCTTTGGTCTAGGTTTCTTTAGCCCTTGGTCCAGGAATTGTCAGAAATTTGCTCGAAAAACGCCGTTATCGAGAAAACGAAACGCGAGCCGTTTGCAAACTAACGCGTGCCGTACGAAGTGTGGCGTCTGATTTGGAGACACAGTTGAAGAAGCGCCTGCTCATCACGCCCGGAGATATTATGAAACTCGAGACCGACATCCGTGTCGCCCGTGTCGGCGTCCAACCGGATGTTTTTCACGATACCGAACACTTCGATCTCGCGCCCGGGTGTGCGCACCTCGGCCGATAAAGCGTCGCCCTCTTGAGGCAGAACAAGGCCCGATTTGGGCCATCTCACGCGAGCGCCGCCCGCGCTGATATCGATCAAAGCCATGTCTGTCTTTTGAATTTGCCGAGTTTTAATTCCGGTCACTTTCAGGAGAGCCTGAAAACCGCGAGGCACCATCGTACGAAAATTCGATCGCCGTTGAAGTCGCGACAGCTCACCGTCCATACCGACTGTCCATCGATCATGGAGAGCTGCCTTCAATTCCGTGCGCAGATGATACTGGCCGTCGTCCATTGAAAAGAGAAGTTCGACGATGTCACCTTGGCTGCCTTCGGCGCCGTCGCCATCAACCACCGTCAGATTCAAGCCTGCCGAATCGACTCCGTGGACGTGAAAAAACAGCGGGCGTAAACCTGGCGTCCATGCCGTGACAAGTACCGGCTTCAAAACGAGGTCTTGAAAAACGCGTTCTCGCTCTTTCTCGAAAGTCACTGGCTGAAAATCATTGGAGTCCGACATCGACTCCAACGCTATCAAGCAGCTTCGCTATTAGAAAGAAGTTTAGGCGCATACGCAGGAATAGCGCGCGCTGTCTCAGCCGGCAAAAGAGCTGAAGCGCTCGCCTGGCTCCGAAGTGTCTTGGCATTCGATCTTGAGCTTATGCGCTTCACACCGTAAGCCCTCAAACCCTGGCGTCTACGCACTTCGCCTCTTAAAACATCGAAGATCGATTCCACCTTCGGTCGTCGCAACTCTTCGCTCCACTTGAGAACAAAGCGCGTACAGTCCGCCGTAAGTTCCCACGGCGTTTTAGGTTTTGATTCTTCTGTCTCGCTTTGAGACGCAACAGCGACTGTGCTCACACCAACCTATCGGACGAAGGTCTAGCACTCTTAAGGTTGGCATAGAGGACTCGCTAGAGGTCAGCCTGGGTCACACTTGCGGTTAGAAAAGATGCGCGAACGCCTCGAGAGAATCGACTGCGGCGGTCTGCTGCTCGATCGCGCGCTCGGCCTGATTGCGCAAAAGTGATTTCGCTTCGGCGCGGATACGATCCAGTTCGAGTCTTCGCGATTTCCAAGAGCCATCTGCAATCTTTGATTTCAGATGATCAACAAGCGTCGAAAGACCGTCGCCCGTCAGAGCGGATGTCTTAAGGATTGGAATTCCTTTCGCCGGTGCGCGTGGATCCAAATGCAGAGCCGCTTCTAATTCGCGAATAAAGATATCGGCGCCTGGGCGATCGCCTTTATTAACGATGAACAAGTTTGCGATCTCGAGGAGCCCGGCTTTCATGCCTTGAATCGAGTCGCCAGACTCAGGCACGAGTGTGACGGCGACTTCGTCGGCAACGTTCATGATCTCAAGTTCTGTCTGGCCGACACCTACCGTTTCGAGAAGAACGATATCGAATTTCGCGAGATCGAAGGCGCGAACCATCAAATACGCCGACGATGAAAGCCCGCCGAGACTGCCCCTTGAGCCGAGCGATCGAATGAAGACACCTTGATCGCCAAAATGCTCCGTGTAGCGAATTCGATCACCTAAGATGGCGCCTTTCGTGAAAGGGCTCGACGGGTCGACAGCCATGACGCCGACACGAAGACCTTCGGCGCGCAGAAGGCCGATCAAGCGACCAATCAAAGTTGATTTACCGGCGCCCGGCGGGCCCGTGATGCCGAATCGGAACGCCATTTGGGGCGGGCGCAAAAGTTCAGGGTGATGCTTCAAACACGCCGGCCCTTGACGCTCGAGAGCACTCAAGAATTTTGCAAAGGCGCGCAAGTCCCCGGCTTTTGTTGATTTTAGAAGTTCGCCCGTTTGGTCACTCATAACAGTTAGAAAACTAATACGGCTAAGCTACTGAAAATGCACGCCTTTTTGGCCGCCTCACACCCCCTGTCAGAACTTTCGACACTCACAGGCTCGCCGACCAACGCGCAAAAACGCGAAATCCACCAAGAAACCAACACGTTACGGAAGAGCCGGCACGGCGCGCTCTTTGCGAAGAGAAAGGGTTGAAGGTGAAGTGGAGGCTCAGATGACAGGTACAAAGTTTTGGACAGGATCGATCGCAGTCGGCGTTGTTCTGTCGCTTCTCGTTGCTGCCGCTCACTTCTCGGGCAAAGAATCCGGTCGCGATACGAATCGCAACGCACGCCTTGCGCGCCTTCAAGTTCTTTTGGACGAAGGTAAAACGGAATATCGCGCATCTGTCTTCCGTAAAAAAATTCGTTCAACTATCGAGCGCGTTGCAGGTCTCGACGAGGCTCATTCAGTAACAGTCGTTCCCGCAGCAAAGCCAACGGATAAGAAAGACGAAAAGAAGGTCGCAAAAAAAGACGACAAGAAGAAGAAAGACGACAAGAAAGACAAAAAGAAAAAGAAGAAGAAAAAGAAGAAAGTTAAAGGCGCTGGTGAAAAAGAAGAACAAACACCAGACGATGCCGCTGATGAAGAAGAAGCCGACGACTCAAACGAGGTTGCTGCCACGGGCAGTGCAGCAGGCAATAACTCACCTGCTTACACAGGCGGCGTAAACTCGAATCCGCAATCGATCGACGAATGGTTTGCTTACCTTTCGGCAAATCTCGATTATGAACACGTCTCGAAGTTCATTCAGCTCGCTCAAGCCGGCGAAGTTTCATCTGAAATGTTCTTCGGAACGATCGAGAAAATGCTGTCGACTGAGAACGTGCGCATGCATCAGTTTGCAGTTCTCGCTCTGGGTTCGACACCAAGCCAAACAAGCTTTACGCTCCTTGCTGAAGTCGCGCACGAATCGACGATGGCTGCGAAAGTTCGCTCTCAATCGACTGAGTACATGAAGATGTACACGCGTCTCGAATACGTCGGTTACCTCGGCGGTATCGTTGGCGGTGGGACTGAAGTAGTCGCAGCAATTACAGCGCTCCAGTACATCGAAAACGCGGCGAACTTGCACTTAAAGGCCGTTACGAGCACGTCTTCAAGCTCAACAGGCACAGCCGGTCAGCCTGGCTCAGCTGGCACCGTGGATGACACGCAGACAACAACTCGCTCGCCAGCGTCAAACGTGACACGCACGTTTGAGACGATCGCAAGTTCGCTTGCGAAAGCAGCTGGCTCAAGCAACTCACAAGTGAGAAGCATGTCAGCTCAAACTCTTCAAATGCTTCGAACACTTCTGCCGAGCTAATCGCTCGAGCGAAGTTACGCCCCGCCCTCTCTCGAACAATCTGCTTGCCCGCCGGGCCTTCGCCCGACAAACATGGGACTCTGATGAAATCATCCAGAGTCCTGAATTTCTTTTTAGTGCCTCCAGCGATCACTTCGCTTTCGATCTCAGCCTGCGCTGTTTTGATCGTTGCACTTTTGACTTTGGTATCGACCGCTCAAGCCGCACTCCAAATTCCAACCAATCTCTCGGAATCGGACCGCATGACGGCGCTTAAGATTGTGGGCTTGGGCACGGGCTCAAAAATTCTTTCAGAGCCTTATCCGCTGGGTGGTTACTCCGGCTTTGAACTAGGTCTCTCACTTGAGAGCCTCCCCGTAGACGATCTTGCAAGACTCGGTGACGGGCTCTCATCACCGCAGCAAGATGTCGTCTATCCGAAATTGACGTTCGGTAAGGGCCTCTACAACGACGTCGATATCTTCCTCCACTTCACACCGTTTCGCCGACAAGACGAGATTTCGCTCTACGGCGCGATGGTTCGCTGGGGCTTTTACCAAGGGCAGTACTTGCCGGTGAGCGCCTCGCTCGTCATCCATGCCAACGCGGGCAACTTCGGCAACATCCTCACGGCAACAACATACGGTGCTGACCTCATCGGTGGCATCACCGTGAATCAGGTTTCGCTTTTCGCGGGGCTTGGCATTATGCAAGCGAACGGCACTTATACGGGCGGTGCCAATAGCGTGACCGGCGGCCAAGAAACAAAAGAAACCGTCGAGGGTTTACACACCGTGGTCGGCGCGAACTTGAGATTCTTCGACCCTGTTTTCTTAACGCTTCAAATTGATCGCACCGAGGTCACCGTCATTTCCGGCAAGCTGGGCTTACGCTTCTAAATCTTGAAGTTTTTTAGTTCTGCATCTTTTTGACGATCGACGTCGTTGAAAAACCGTCGACGAATTGAAGCGGCTGAACTCTGCCACCATACGACATCACAAAAGGCGCGCCGACGATGGTCTCAACCGTGTAGTCGCCACCTTTGACGAGAACGTCTGGGCGTACGAGATGAATGAGTTTTTCTGGCGTGTCTTCGTCGAAGAGAACTGTGAAGTCGACAGCCCAAAGCCCCGCAAGAATCTCGGCGCGCGAAGCTTCGTTCTGAAGAGGGCGCGTGGGGCCTTTCAGCTTGCGAACGCTTGCATCCGTGTTTACGCCGATCACCAGCAGATCTCCGAGGGAGCGAGCCTCTTGAAGGTAACGAACGTGGCCCACGTGAAGAATGTCGAAAACGCCGTTCGTAAAAACGACTTTGCGGCCGTTTCTCACAGCCGCAAGCTTCTCATTCAATTCGTCCCAGGATTTTGCGAAGACACCCATTGTGAAAGACGTCGCCCTTACAGACGACGGTAGAGCTGAGTGCCCGAGAGGTACTTGCTCAAATCGCGATTGAACGCGAACGATAGAAGCGGAACCAAAATCAAGCCCGTGATCGTATTCACGAGCGTACGCCAGAGGACTTGCGCTGGGTAAAGCAGCGTTCGCTGTTGCTCATTTGTACCGAGCTGAAGATCGAAAGCCCACTCGCCCAATGTCGCACCCGCGAAAACGCGCGAGATCAACATATACACTTGAAGAACTGCGAGCGACAAAAGCGCCAAGTTCATCTGCGTGCTGCCGTCCGTGCTTGCGTTTGAGAGAAGCGCGATCAAGTTGATCTTCGTGATCGTGATGATGCAAACGAGAAGAATTGTTGAGATACCCGCAACGACCATCGCGTCGATCAAACTCGCTGCGAAATTGGTCGCAACCGGTGCAAGACCCGCCGCGGCTTCAGTTGCAGTGGCACGTGATTTCTCGACGGCCTTCTCGCCTTGAGGGAACGCTTTTGCGAAGCCTTCATTCATGCGCTCGCGGTACGCTGAATTTTGCACCATCGGTGCCGGAACTGCGGCTGCTGGCGTGATCGAAAGCGAACCGGCTTTCGTACCAGGTGCAGGCAGAACGCTACCGACTGTCGGACCCGTCGCGATAGGTGATTTGTACTCTTCACGCGCAAGCGGTTGGAAAATGGTTGGGCGATCTAGGCTCGCGTCTCGCTCAGTGTTCGATGCTGCAAGCGGTGCTGTCGGCACAGAAGCAGTTGATGTCGAGAACGAAAGAGTTGAGTTCCGTACGGCTTCCGACGGGCGCGTGAGATCTGGTTTGTCGTCCAAAAAATCGAGCGATGGCGGAAGTGAAGCCATCAATTCTGAAATGCTTTGCGAAGCGGTCTTCGATGGTTCACGAGTGATCGCGCTTGCAGACGTCTGCGACGTCATCGCTTTGTAAGGCGTTGTCGCCGCTGGCGTCACTGGGGCCTCGTGATCGCTAAAGATCGAAGACTGTTTTGGCTTTTCAGACGTCGCAGGGCGCGTCGCCGTTTCACGCATCAAATCGCGCGAGAGATTCGCAGACATGATATCGGTTTTGATTTTTTCCGCTTTTTTGTGAAAGCCAAGGCCCTCTGTCAGCGGTTTAAACTCAAACTCTTCGAATGGATCAGCCATCCTAGTCCCCCGTGCCTGTGCTCAAACGATGTGAGCGACAAG
>CAJYOV010000119.1 GCA_913776405.1 Pseudobdellovibrionaceae bacterium | reverse complement strand
GGCAGGTTGCCGATCTGATCGGTTCACCGCACTCCAGCTTAATGCGGCGATTTCCGGTTTCGTCGTAAAAGAACTTCAGGCTTTTGGGAAGCGTTCCGTCCGAACAGAGATCTTGATGACGCGGTTGTTT
This sequence comes from Pseudobdellovibrionaceae bacterium, assembly GCA_913776405.1. Taxonomy (GTDB): domain Bacteria; phylum Bdellovibrionota; class Bdellovibrionia; order Bdellovibrionales; family JAMPXM01; genus CAJYOV01. Next base: position 2,015 of record CAJYOV010000119.1, on the reverse strand, counting down.
GATACAAATTGGCTTGCCGGTGGTTACGTCTACTCCTGACAGAGCCATATCATCACCTTGAGCACAGCCAACAAGCTCGTTGTCGAGATAAAAGTCATAGGGAACGGTAAGTTTGAAATCAATGTCGTCAAAGCTTGATGTTGCGCTGTCGGCACCCGCTCCCGAGTAGTTGAACGCTACCTTTTTATCGTTTGTAGTGATGCGATAGGCATACCCAAAGCGCGCCCGCGTGCTCGACGTTATTCTGCGAAAAGCAGTTTCCAACTTAATCGCACACTCGCCCTCACCGAAATTTTGGCATCGCTTAAGCTCAGGCGTGAGGGTAAGAGTGCTTCCGACGGTAAAGTTTTCGAGATCGCTAAAGCCCGCAGGCTTAAGAGTAAAAGTGATTGCCGGAGTACCGCCAGCTTTCATCGCGTCTTTCGCAGCTTGCGTGTAATTATCTTTCGTCATCAAACCCTCGACGAGTGCGGTCTCGAGGCTGGTGACACTTGAGATGTAAGTCATGCGTTGACGGTTGTCGCGAACCGCGTTCACGGACCACAAGAGGCCGACACTCGATACGGAAATGATCGACATCGCGATCAGCACTTCGATGATCGTGAAACCTAAGTGATTGGAATTTCGAGGCTCATTTAGATTCGTCAAACGTGCACCTGTATCCAAACGATTTATGGATTCTTTTCGGAACAACGATTGTCAGTCTAAAGTTACGGCTGATTCATTTTGAGTCGAGTGACGCGGACACTCGACAGACGGCGGGTGAGATTGGCTGAAAGTCGAGTCAGTTCGAGATGGGTCAATGTCAGCCGAACGCGTGGCTAAAATTTTTTGAAGAATCGCATAAAAAAACGCCGATGTTTCCATCGGCGTTTTGAGACGTCTTGCTATGAGACACGTCGCTTAGACGTGTCCAAGGACGTAAGGGCTTTTGCAGCCGGAGGTTGATTACCAACCGCCGCGACCGCCGCCATCACGGCCGCCACCACCGAAACCACCACGGCCACCGCCGCCAGGACCACGACCGCCGCCGCCTTCGCGTGGCGCCATTGGCTTAGCGATAGTCACGTTCATTGCGCGACCTTCCCAAGCCATGCCGTTGTACTTAGAGATCGCTGCTTGTGCTTCTTCTGGAGAAGACATTTCAACGAAGCCGAAGCCTTTTGAACGGCCCGATTCACGGTCCATGATGATTTTTGCAGATTTAACAGTTCCGCATTCAGCGAAAGTTTCGTGAAGGACCTGTTCAGTTGCAGAGTACGGCAAGTTGCCAACGTAGAGTTTGTTTTCCATAAAAGCCTCCAAAGGGCATGGAGCCAGTTCAGTAGAAGGGACCCTATGTCCAACGAACCTGAAGACTGAGCATTAAACTTACTGGAGGCGAATCTATCAGAGCTGAACTGAGAAAAGGAAGTATTTCTGTGACAGAAAAAGAGAGTCTGTTCATTTTCTTTGGCCGATCCGGCCAGATTCTTGGGTTTTGAGCGATTCTGGAGCCACTTTGTCCCTCGGGCCGAGTTCGGTCAGCCCAAGGATTGAGCAAAATCGTTAGAAAGTTGAAGTGATTCAGAACCGCGACGCTTAACGGAGCGCGATCGAGTCTAGGAGTTGGTGATTTTGAAGCACGCGACGGCCGCCTTCGGCGAGGGTGAGGAGCGGATTTTCGGCGCTGCGAATCGGGATGCCGAGCTCGAGGCTCAGGCGAGAAGCGAGCCCTTTCAAGAGCGCGCCGCCACCTACGATAAACGCGCCTTTCTTCACGACGTCCGTCAGAAGATCGGGCGGCGCCTCGCGAAGCGCACGCTTCGCTGTTTCAATAATTTCCTGCAGAAGCGGTTCGATCGCGGTGTTGATTTCGGACGACGAGATCTCGATCTCGCGCGGAAGGCCGGATGAAAAATCGATCCCACGAATACGGACAGACGCCGAATACAAATCCGGGCGTGCCGTGCCGATTTCAATCTTCGCGAACTCAGCCGTATGTTCGCCGATCACGAGATTTCTTTTCCGTTTCA
>CAJYOV010000118.1 GCA_913776405.1 Pseudobdellovibrionaceae bacterium | reverse complement strand
CGCACAGTGTCTTTGGGAAGAACGGTGCGAATTTACACAGTTTCAAACTACACTTGTGCTCATGAGAAAAGCGAGTGTGCCCTTTATTTTTGCGACAATCTTCCTCGATGCGCTTGGAATCGGCATTGTGTTGCCGATCCTGCCGGATCTCATTCGTCGATTCAATTCAGACCCAACTTTTGTTTCGCATTATCTGGGCTACTTCATGGCGATTTACGCGCTCATGCAGTTTCTCGCGTCTCCGGTCTTGGGTACGTTGTCAGATCGGTTTGGTCGAAGACCGGTTCTCTTGAGCTCGCTCGTCGGTGCAGGGCTTGACTACTTCGTGATGGCCTTCGCCCCAAACCTTTGGATTTTGTTTGCGGGGCGATTAGTCTCAGGTTTGTCGGGTGCGAGTTTCACAGTCGCGACCGCATACATGGCCGACATCAGCGATGACTCGAATCGGTCAACAAACTTCGGAATGATCGGCGCTGCTTTTGGTCTTGGCTTCATCGTTGGCCCTGCAATCGGTGGGTTCATGGGGGGGCTCGGGCACGCAGCTCCGTTCGTTGCAGCTGGCGTACTGAATCTCGTTAACTTCTTGTTTGGCGTTTTCGTGCTGCCGGAATCTTTGCCTGAAAGTTTGCGACGCAAGATCGAACTCAAGCGCATGAATCCTTTCACGTCGCTGGCCAAAGTCCTCTCATTCAAGAACATCGCTGTTTTGATTTGGGTTTACATCATCTTATATCTCGCTGGAAATTCGCATCCGAGCATCTGGGCGATTTACACCGAAACAAAGTTCGGATGGTCGCCGTTCCAAGTCGGTGTTTCGCTCGCTTGTGTGGGGGTGGCGACCGCAGTGGTGCAAGGTTATCTCATCCGCTTCATCATCCCAAAACTAGGCGAAGCACGCGCTTTGTTTTTCGGTACTGCCGTTTTCGCGATCGCGTTCTTCTGTTTTGCATTCGCAACCGAAGGTTGGATGATGTATCTCATCCTCTTTCCGTCTGCGCTCGACGGTGTTGCGACACCCGCGCTCCAATCACTCATCACCGCAGAAGTGCCGCCGGATGAGCAGGGTGAGTTGCAAGGCTCGCTCGTGGGTCTCGGCTCACTGACTTCAGTTATTGCCCCGATTTTTTATACGTTTGTCTTCGCTGAATTCTCAAAGCCACCAGCCGCTTTCAAATTTCTCGGCATGCCATATTTGATCGCGGCTCTTGTCAGTTTGATCGGTCTCTATCTTGCGTATCTTGGCGTAAAGCGAGTGAAGCACGGCTAAGCCCAGCTCCTCCTGACTTGGCCCTCTCGGAGCAACGGCTGTCAGTTGCCCTTCGCGAAGGCGTAGAGCGTCTCTGCTGGAATTTCGGCGTCGTTCGGCCAGGTTAAAATCTGGAGCTCCGGGTGAACAAAGACAGAACTGAAAACGCGAAGGTCTGTGAGTGGGCGAAAGAGATCGCCTTTTAAAAACGGTTTCAGATCGAGATCGAACAATTCGCCCGTTTCGAACGTCACACGGACGATATAATCCCGAAGATATTCAGCTTCTTTCACGTGGTAGTACATCGCAGAGTCAGTCCTGAGTTTCGTATCGCACGTAGACCCCAGGGTGGTCCGTCGGGCCTTCGAGCGATTGAAAATTGTTTTGAGAAAAAATGATGGCGCCCGCGAGGGGCTTAAGTTCGGGACTCGCTAAAATCAAGTCGATCCGATCTTTGCGTGAGCAAGACGACGTCAGGCTCTTCAAATTTAAGCACTGCGATCCGGACAATCCCTCGAACGATTCACGGAGCTGGATTTGCGAAGAGCTGAGGGCCTCGGCTTTGAAACGTTGAACGGCGCTATGAACACGTGCGCGAGCCACAGGATCTGAACCGATCGACGCCCAAGGTTTAAAGTGAGCGTCGATGTTCTGCCGCCAGAGAGTTTCTTCAAGGTTGGCGAAAGCAGCGTCGTCGGCTGTTGAGAAATCGAATTGACCGGGTGACGTGATTTCCCACGGCACAGTGCTGACCTCGGTGAGACGTTCAGTCGAGCGCCCATTCAGGTGCGGAATGAGGCGCGGATGAGGGCGGTACAAGTTTGCGTTGAAGTCACCGCCGACAATGACACCTTTTAAGTTCGCGCGGTCGGGATGAGTCGAAAGAAACGAATCCAAGCGAGCTCGTGCTGCAAGCGCAGCCTCGAAGTGGCGCACTTTGTGAGTGCCGTGGAGATTGGCGATAAGAAACCATCCGCTCTCGCCTTGTTTCTGAATACGAGCGAATTGGAGAAACGTATGTTCGTTCGTTCCCTCAATCGGGAGCCAGTCGACTCGTTGTTCGAGAATCCGGTACGGTGCGCGAACCAAGATTGCTGTTCCTTCGACGATGAAGCCGTTTGCATACGGGTTCGCATCAAAGTCGAAAACGATATGCCCCGATTTCGTAAGAACGCGGGATCTGGCAAACGTCGCTTGATCAGTGCGCCAGCCGATATTCCCGCGGCATAGCAAGCCCAC
>CAJYOV010000117.1 GCA_913776405.1 Pseudobdellovibrionaceae bacterium | reverse complement strand
ATCTTCGAGGGCTACACGGATGCCAATGTCGATAGCGTAGCTTTCTATGGCCCTCACGTCGATTCGCATTACTACGGTTGGTTTAAGGCTCAAGATCGTAAGCCCTTCCAACTTGGCCGCAGACTCTCTCGATTTGCAGAAGAATCGCAACCGAGTGCCGAACATGGGCGGACGGTCTCAGAACTTGCGAGCCGCAACTTCTCAAACCCGCTTCTTCCCTTTTTTCCTGAGCATCTTTGGAACGGCGACTTCGCTCGCTTCGTTGAGAACTTCAACGAATCCTCAAATCGCAGGTTCGTTGGCTCGCTGTCTTTTGCGTACCCAATGACACCAGAGGCGTGCGCAAAGAGCGGAATCACGCAAGTCTTTAAGCAGACTTCAGAACTCGCGCTCTGGACGGTCGCAGCCGGCAACTCGGGTCAGCGCACCGATAAAGCCGCATCGCTCAACTGCCCCCAGAACATGAACACCGAAAACGTTCTTGTTGTGGCCGCGAGTGGTGACGGCAAGCGACTTAGCTCCACTTCGGCTTACGGCGAGAGCTACGCAGATCTGGCGGATCTCGGCTGTGCGCAGAACGAGTCCTCTTGTCGTGAGGCTGCAACGTCTTTTGCGGCGCCTCGCGCAGCACGCCGAATCGCCGACGTTCTCGAAGCATTTCCTGAGCTTGAGATGACTAAAATCCGGTTTGCCCTTTTAATGACGTCTCGTGTGCCATTTAGAGTTGAAGCCGCGGACTCGAGTCGAATTCAAAACACGTTTCTTTCTGTGCGGAGCGGCGGCTTTATCGACGAAGTGGCAGCTAAAATTTTTCTCAGCGTCTATCGCGGTGACAACCTCGAACAGGCTCTCGTTCAAGCAAAATCTTCGCAGTATTCAGGGCTCAAAAAACAATCCACTGCGGTTCTGATCAGCCAACAAATTCAACGCCTCAAAAAATTAGGAGTCATTCAGTGAAAACGAACGTCGTACTCGCATCCACAGGACTTGCGATCTTGACCATCGCCTGTGTTGGCCTCAGCACTGTCGTACCGAGATCTGAAGCCGTAAACGTAAACGCAGCTGCAACACGATTGACTGAAAATAAAAGCTTCACAAAGCCGCTCGCAGGCGATTCAAATTTGAAGACCGCACTCGAAGAGTCGCACGAACAACACCTGCTCCAAGCGAATCAAAGTCGCACACAGGCGCTGACAGCTCAGATCCGCGATCTGAGTTTGATTGTGATGCCGAATGAATCCGAAAAGCAAAAGCTCACGATTCTTCTCTCTGACAAAGATTTGCAAAACTCGATTCGCTCGACACTTCTCAGCGCCGAATCGTTGTCGGAGGCGCATTTTTCAGAACGCTCGGCTCTTCTCGATGTCCTCTACGAAGGCCTCAAAGCGAGAGAAGGGGCGCTTGCAGCGACGTACCTCGATCTTGCTGAAGAGATTCTCGCAGCACCAGCCGGTCCAGAGATCACATCGCACAAGCCTTCTTTGGTTCAGTACTTCGGTGACCGGGTCGAGATCGCGATGGTGGTGGCAAAAATCTCAAGCGCCTCGCTCGAACGACTTCGTTCGCGCGCGGTCGCCCAGAACCCCGAAAGCGCACGCGTTTTTGATCGCGCCTCAAAACTCGCTTCTGTCTACGAGGTGAGCCTGTGAAAACCCGTTCGCTCCTGCTTGTAGGCGCGGTCTTCGGCTTAGTTCTCTCGGCCATCGCTGTTGGTCATGTCATCGAAAACGAAACGGCGGCACTGAACGTCGATCACATCGGCACAGAAACGACTCAATCACTCTTCCTTACGACAGCGCCCGGGAAAAAGATCGAGACCGCTGTTGCTAAACGTCTTTCTGCAGACCTGAAGTCTCAAGATGCCGTAGTACGCGGAACAGGCGCTCGATTCGCTCGCGTTCTTCTTATTGAATGGACCTCAAAGAACGCTCCGCAAGACTGGCATTCAGACGCCGACACTGACCGCTTCTTCGCTCAACTCAACACCGTCGACGACCCTGAGTTGAAACGCTTTAAAGACCTCAATCCGAATTCGCGCGCGCTGAGATACTTGCGCGAACTGTCTGAAAGGAAGTTATGAAACTTCGTCTTTTACCCGTCTTTCCATTTACCGTCTCTGCGATGCTCTTAAGCCTCACTGTCAGCCATTCGGCTTTCGCAGATTCAATTATTCCGGTCTCGCCTGACAACAATAACTACCGCCCGATGGGCGCAGGTTTTGATTCGCGAAAGTCCGAGTTTCGCGGCGATTGCGTCGAGGTGAGCAATATCACAACGCCAGATCGGCAAATCTCATCAGGTTCGATGAGTTTAAAGCTCGAAGCCAGCCAATCGGCTCTTGCTGACAAACTAGGTCTTTCGCTGGGCGGAAAATACAGATCAGGTGTGACGACAACTTCCGCGTCTGCCGAATTTTTGAATGAGTCAAAGGCGAACGCGTACTCGATCTCTTATAACTATATCTCTGAAGACGGCTTCCAAGAATATGCCGAGAACTCAAAAGCTCACCCAATCGTAGCTCGCCCAGGGATAGAGGATTACCTCAAAGACCAGCGCCCGTTTTTCCAGTACTGTGGCGACGAATATGTTTATGCACGAAAGCTTGCCGCACGTCTTCTCATCAATTTGAAAGTGACCTTCGTCTCGAAGTACGAAAAGCAGAAATTTGCAGCGGCTTTTGGGGTCGAGTCAGCTGTCTACAACGTCGAAGGCAAGTTTGAAAAATCATCTTCGAATTTCAGTTCTAGCAACACTCTCTCAGTGCGTGTCGAGCAACAAGGTGGAGACCCCTCAAAGAAAGGGCGCATCCTCTGCCCGACCCTCGAAGATGGAAAAGCCGATCCAGAGTGCGCTCGGAATGCTCTTAGCGTCGTCAATTGCTCGTTCGGCGATTTAGCACCTTGCATGAAGGTTTTGGCGAACGCAATCGCCTACGCGAATGCCCAAGATGGCGAAAACTTTCCCTCACAAATTGCGAACGGGAAAAACTATGCCGTAACGCAAGTTGTGACGCGGCCGTTTCGCTATATCGGCGCGCAATTCCCAGCCGCTCCAGATAAAACGACTGAAGACACCTTCCAAGCTGAACTGTCGCAACTGAACTCAATCTTCGAGGAAGAGTACGAAAAGTGGTCGTACTCGCATCAACTCGCTTTCGGCAAAATCCCTCGTCTTTCTGACCGACAGCGCGAAGAGATGAATGGTCTTGAAGCGTTGTTTCTTCGCAATATGAGTCGCGTTTCAACCGCGATTGAAAACTGCTACGCCTACGGATATTCAAAGTGCCGAGGCGAGCTCGAAGCGACTAGAAACGACATCGATTTCACTAACAAGAATCGGCCAGGACTCGCTTCGATCGAGAAACTCACTCTGCCTGAAGTTTTCATTCAGTGGTGTGACCTTGCGAATGCCGAACACCCGTCACTCCAATCGACGATCCAGTCCTTGAAGACCTATCTCCTCCAAACCAAAGTCCTCGATGTCAGCGAACTTTCTAAAGGCGACCTCTGCACGAAACTGGATGATCGACTTCAGAGTCTGCGCGAGCTCGATCTTTCAGACCCGACTCTAGCGGTCGATGACTTACGCCCGATCGGCGCACTCTCAAACCTCGAAACGCTTAAGATTCCGCGCAAGAACTTGACCTCGATCGAAGCCTTGAGAGGTCTCGCGAATTTGAAGACACTCGACGTCTCAAACAACGCGCTCACCTCCCTGGACGCGATTAGAAACTTAACTTCGCTTCAAAATCTAGATGGTCGTGGGAACTCTGCCTCTCTCACGTGCCCGCTTGCTAACCCCGCTGGATGTAAGCTTCTCGACTTCAGCCAATCCGTGACCGTGGCACTCCGTGAGACTCAATGCTCGATTCGAGTCGGCGCAAGCGCCATCGATATCGGAGGTGGACGCGTTCTCGTTTCAGGCGGTTTCGCTTCAAACGGCTCTTCTCTTTATCTGGCCTCAATGGAAATTCAGACTCGTGACAAATGCGTTCCGCTCTCAACGAATATGAGTCGCGGTCGCGCTCTTCACACGAGTTCCCTTCTCCCAGATGGCCGAATTTTATTCGCTGGCGGATTCTCAGATACTCTTGAAATCTTTGATCCGGCAACGAACTCCGTTGAGACTTTGGCGGCCAAATTTCACAGCCGTCGATCGGGCCAGACCGCTACGGGCCTTGCGGACGGTCGCATTGTTTTCGTCGGAGGCCATACAGGTGCAATTGAATTAGCACTTCCGGGCGCAAATTCGATTGCGGAAGTCGAAGTCTATGACCCAAAAAATAAGAGTCTTGATTCGTGGGGCTCGCTCTCTGTCCCTCGCCAAGACCACACCGCAACTCTTCTCTCGGACGAAAGAATTCTGATTGTCGGCGGTTATCAGGAAGGTCGTATGACGAGTGCGGTCGAAATCCTTGATACTCGTCTTAGAACGATTGAATCTCTTGATCTGCCACTCAACCAGGGGCGAGCCGGCCACTCGGCCGTACGCTTGGAGAACGGCCAGGTGGTGATTGCGGGCGGTTACTCGCGAAGTGTCGACGGCGACCTTAAGGCCCTTCGTTCGATTGAAGTCTTCGATCCCCGAACCGAAACGTTTAGGGCGATTCAAGACACGCTTGAAATCGCACGCGGAAAAATGGCGGCGACACTTCTTCTTGATGGTCGAGTGCTTTTTGCCGGTGGTGACACGTCGAATGCCGCATTCGATACGAAAGAAATTTCTTCTGCGTCAGCGCAAAAAACGGTCGAGATCTACGATCCCACCACTGAAGGCGTTTACTCGGCTGGGTTTCTTTCGTATCCACGTCACCAATTTGCCTTCGCTTCAATTGGCAAACGCGGCTACCTCATGGTTGGCGGTACAGGCGCACCGGAAGCACTTAAGACATCCGACTTGATCGTCTATCGCTAGATCGTATCGATCAACAAGTCCGCTGTACGACTTTCAGGCGTGCGCGAGGACCGCGCTCGCAAGAATCGTTGAAATGAGTTTTTCAGTGTCGATCGGTTTCAAAATTCGATCGTTACACCCTGCCTCAAGCGCGCGCTCGAACTCAGAGTCGAGTGCGTGTGCCGTCAGTGCCAAGATCGGCTTCGTGAAACCTTTTTCACGCAGTCGTCTTGTAGCTTCGTAGCCATCGAGAAGTGGCATTTGAATGTCCATCAAAACCAGATCGACCTTCGTTTTGAGAGCAAGCGTGATCGCTTCTTCGCCGTTTTCCGCAAGAGTGATATTTGCACCGAGAGCTTCTAAGATCCGGGTCAATAAAACTTGGTTGTCGGCGGAATCCTCCGCGAGAAGGATGTTGAGGCCATCGAGTTTTGGCGTTGAAAGTGCGCGTGTGATTGTCTCGCTCGAATCTCGAGAAGGCGGCGAACGCATCTCGTTCATGATTTGCTCAGGCGCGCGCTCGAACGGCACCCACAGTGTGAAGAGGCTGCCGCAACCTGGAGCACTGCTCTCAATAACGAGATCGCCGCCGAGAGAACGCGCGATCTTGCGCGAAAGCGCAAGTCCCAGACCCGTGCCGCCGAACTTTCGACTCAGTGACATGTCGGCTTGGCTAAACGGTGCAAAGAGCCGCTGTTGCGCCTCTGTCGCAATCCCAATGCCCGTGTCCTTAACCCGCACAAAAAGCTGAGGCAGGCCATTATCGTCGACACACCCGACAGACACCTCGACCGATCCACGCTCGGTAAACTTGATCGCGTTCGCAAGAAGATT
>CAJYOV010000116.1 GCA_913776405.1 Pseudobdellovibrionaceae bacterium | reverse complement strand
CAGGGCAAAAGCCAAGCTCTTCCATCATCTCAATATCGTAATATGTCCGCTGCTCGAGGCGTTGCGCTTCGAGAAACTTCATCTGCGAATTCAATTCAGCCAATCGCTCGCGAAGCTCGTCTTGAATCGTTTTGATTGCGGCCTTCGACTTGTCGTCGCTCGTCACGTAGTGGGAGCCTGGATAGATCGCGACTTGATCGAGCTCGGCAATGTTCTCACCGCGAAGCGGGTCGACCCAAGAAAGTTTGTCGACGAAATCGCCGAAGAACTCGACGCGAATACAGCGCTCTTCCTCGTAGGGAGGAAAGACGTCGACGATATCGCCGCGCACGCGGAACGTTCCACGGTGGAAGTCGACGTCGTTTCGCTTGTACTGAATCCGAACCAGCTCTCGCAAGAACTTGTCACGCTTCAATTCTGAGTTCGCGAAGACTTGCATCATCATGCCTTCGTACGCTTCCGGCGAACCGAGACCGTAGATACATGAAACCGAACTCACGATAATGACGTCGCGTCGGTCAAAGAGAGAGCGCGTCGCCGAGTGGCGCATGCGATCGATCTGCTCGTTGATGGCTGAGTCTTTTTCGATAAACGTATCCGTTGTCGGAACGTACGCTTCCGGTTGGTAGTAGTCGTAGTAGCTCACGAAATACTCGACCGCATTTTCCGGAAAGAGTTCTTTCATTTCGCCGTAAAGCTGCGCCGCGAGCGTCTTGTTATGCGCAAGGATCAGCGCCGGCTTGTTCATGCGTTGAATGACGTTTGCCATCGAGAATGTCTTCCCGGTGCCGGTTGCACCGAGAAGAACCTGATGTTTTGTTCCTTCTTCTAAGTTCTTGACCATCTGCTCGATGGCTCGCGGTTGATCACCGCCTGGCTTGAAATCTGTGCGAAGTTTGAACTGGCCCACTGGCTTCCGAATCGCAGTCACTTTACCCAAAAGAGGCCTCCAAAGGCTGAAGCATCTGAGGCCGTTTCACTACCTCAGATGCGTTTTGCATAGAGCGCTCAAAAAGAGAGCTCAAGGCTATCGGCCAGTGTATCAAACTTTGGGTTCAAAAGTCGGAAGATTTCAGACCAGCACCTTCAATGTGGCTAAACCTACGCGAAGACACTGGAAACGTCTCCTTTGAGTCATTTTGGCCTACGCGCGGTTTAGCCTTCGGTGCGAACAGTTTGAAGCCTTCGCTCGCTTACAGACCGCGGATCAAGTTTGAGCGCATTTGCATGGGTTCAATCGGCGGTTGCACGCGTTCCATCGGCGGTAAGAACGGCGCCGTTACCTCGATCTCTTTCGCGTCCTCTTTGATCGTCGTTAACGCCGGTGAATCCACTTGAGCCGGATGCGGCTGCGGATTTGCGTACGCGAGCTGAGTTGCTAAAAGAACTGGAAGCGCTAAAAAATAAGAAACGCCTTTCATAAGTCACTCCTCAAAGCCTACGGCATCCTGCCGAGGCCAAAAAATTTTAAATTCAATTCTGTTTAAGGACGTTATCGAAGCCAATGGCACACTCTGATCCATAGAGTGTGAGCGATTCGTGTTTGAAGGCGTGCGCGGCTCGTGGGCTCGTGGACTTCTGACTTCGAGCGGGAGCCGCTTCGCATTCGTAGCGAATCGCAGTCGGATTAGCTTCGCGGCGGGCGTTGGAAAGGAATGTAAACTGTTTGTGGATGGAACTTCGGACTCAACTCCGAGATCAGTGCTTTCGGCTCTGAAATTTCAGCGTCGAAATCGTTCACTACGATCTCGTGATCGTCGTGCTCGTGCATGTCGAGATCGTCGATCGGAGCCAGCGGAAGCGACGGGGCCTCTATAAGCGACGATGACAACGCAGCTGGTGCAGCTTCGGGCGAAAGCACGGCTTCGGCATGAGCGCCGAGCGAGAGATGAAGTCCGTCTCGAGTCTCAGTGCTCAAATGAAAAAAGAACGTCAGAATGAAAGCAGCAAGTACTGCCACAAACCGACCGTTCAATTTTTGCTTTGAATTCTGATTCACCGTTTGCCTCGAATGATCTCGAAGGTTCTCGAAG
>CAJYOV010000115.1 GCA_913776405.1 Pseudobdellovibrionaceae bacterium | reverse complement strand
GGCTTCTGTCCTCAGAAACTCGCTCGAAGTGAACCAAGAGTACATCTTCTCCGCGCGCAAAAAGAACTACAACTTCGCAAACCAAATCGCCCGGCAGATCGAGCAAACAGCAACGAAACAAAACGTTTCACGCCTTCTCGACACAAACCGTGAGCGCTTCATGCTCGACGCCGTCGAGTACTATCCAGGTCTTTTCGGTCAGCGTACGGTTGCGCTCTCTAAAGATGAGAGCGTTCCCGAAATTCCGCCGGTGTCTCTGGAGTTCCTGAAAAAAGGTGTTTCTCAGCGCGCTGAAGCTTCAATGATTCACGGCTTCGGCGAAGGCAACCTCGTGCGCGTGATCGTTCCGGTCAAACGCGGTGACGAGCGCGGCGCCCTTGTCGTCTCGGCCTTCATTCCAATTTCCTTGGTCTCAAAGATGGACGACATCACGGCCGCCCACGAAGAGTTTCGAAACTTAAATCCTCTCCAGTATCCGCTCAAATCAATCTATCTGATTATCCTGGTCTTGATGACGCTGATGATCTTGATGTGCGCCACCTGGTTCGGTTTCTACCTTGCGCGTGAACTTTCAATTCCTCTCGAAACACTCGGTCTCGCGACCCGAAGGGTCTCTCAAGGGGACTACCGGCCAGTGACGTTGTCGTCTGGAAGTACCGAGATCAATCAGTTGATCTCGAACTTCAACCAGATGACCGGCAACCTCGATCGCTCAAAGAAAGAGGTTCTGGAAGCGAACAGGAACCTCACTGACACGCTTGAGCAGCTCGATGAATACAGCCGCTATATTCAGGTCGTTCTCGGTAACGTCGCAACGGGCGTCATTTCGGTCGACGAAGTCGGCACGATCACGACCTTTAACCGCCATGCCGGCCAGCTTCTTGGAATCGAGCCCGGCGAATACGTCGGCAAAAATGTCAAAGAAGTCGTCGACGTCAATTATCATAAGATGTTCATCGAACTTCTTTCAGAGATGCGCCAACAAAAGGCGGACTCAATTCAAAAAGAAGTTCGAATCGACATCAACGGTCGTTCGATCCCTTTGAACTTGAGTCTCTCCGTTCTGCGCGACGAAAAAGGCAAAGACGTCGGCAAAATCCTCGTGTTCGACGATCTCACGATGTTGATCAATGCCCAGCGTGCAGCCGCTTGGACCGAGGTCGCACGTCGGATCGCGCACGAGATCAAGAACCCACTGACGCCGATTAAGCTCTCGGCCCAGCGTCTTCAGAAAAAGTTCGGCGATCAGATTCAAGACTCTGCGTTTTCGTCTTCGATCAACATGATCATCAATCAAACAGACGACTTAAAGAAACTCGTAAACGAATTCGCGAATTTCGCACGTCTTCCGCAGTCCCGCCCAGTGCCGGGCTCACTCAATGCCGCAATCCACGATATCGTCGAACTCTATAAAACGGCTCACCGTGAAATCCGAATCGCCTTCGATCCAGATTCTCAACTCCCAGACTTTCAGTTCGATCCTGACCAGATCAAACGGGTGGTCATCAATCTTTTGGATAATGCCGTCGCCGCCGTTCGCGATGTCGAATCACCACGCGTTGCTGTGCGTACACAGTACGACAGCCTTCTCAAACTCGTTCGCGTCTCCGTATTAGACAACGGCGTCGGCATCCCAGACGCTGATCGCGACCGCGTGTTCGAGCCTTATTTCAGCACAAAGGCTGATGGCACAGGCCTCGGGCTCTCGATCGTTCGCCGTATCATCGAAGATCACAACGGCTTCATTCGCGCGCTTGCGAATGAGCCAAATGGCACTAAGATTATCGTAGAGCTGCCGGTCGCTGAGCTTGACCGTGCCCAACCCCTGGTAAACTTGACGGACGGCCCCATGACGTCCGGTAAGGTCGGCCCCGGTTCAGAGGAAAAGAAGAATGGCTAACGTAACAAACCCCGCTCTAGAAGAAAAACTCCCGACTTCGCAGGTCAACTTCGAGAAGGCCTCGCTTCAAATTCTCGTGGTCGACGACGAGTCTGCAATTCGTGAAGTCTTGAGCGCAAGCCTTGCCGACGAAGGTTACAACGTGAAGACCGCTCGCAGCGGTGAAGAGGGCTTACGTCTCATCGAAGAGCTTCGCCCACAAATCGTGCTTCTCGATATCTGGATGCCGGGCTCTCTCGACGGCATTGAGGTCTTGCGTGCTGCTAAAGGCCGCTTTCCTGGCACAGAATTCATCATCATGTCGGGCCACGGCAATATCGAAACCGCAGTGAAAGCCGTCAAACTCGGCGCTTGGGATTTCGTCGAGAAACCGCTCTCGATCGACAAGATTTTGATCTTGATCAACAACATCACATTCTTCCAATCAGAACGCGGCGAAAAAAACGCGCTCTTAAATCGCCTTCGTCGGAACATCGCCATCATCGGCGAATCTGAAGCGATGGTGAATCTTAAGCAAATGGTCGCACGTGTTGCTTCAAGCACGTCTTGGGTGCTCATCACGGGTGAAAACGGCACTGGCAAAGAGCTCGTAGCTCAAAACATTCACTACCTAAGCCCGCGCGCGGGTCGCCCCTTCGTCGAAGTCAATTGCGCTGCCATCCCAGAAGATCTGATCGAGAGCGAACTCTTCGGATACGAAAAAGGCGCCTTCACAGGTGCAGACAAATCGCGCCGCGGAAAGTTCGATCACGCAAACGGCGGCACGCTCTTTTTGGACGAAATCGCGGACATGAGCATGAAAGCGCAAGCCAAAGTTCTTCGCATTCTGCAAGAGCGCCGTTTCACGCGCGTCGGCGGTGAAGACACAATCGAAGTCGACGTTCGCGTCGTAGCAGCTACAAACAAAAACTTAGTCGACGAGATCAAGGCCGGCCGGTTCCGCGAGGATCTCTTCTACCGGTTGAACGTCATCCCTTGCCATGTGCCGGCGCTCCGTGAGCGTGGAAATGATATCCAGTCGCTCATTACGCATTTCAGCGAGCAGTTCGCCAAAGAGGGCGGCTATCGTCACAAAATCTTCTCGGACCAAGCGATCGCAAAGCTGAAGGCTTACACGTGGCCGGGTAACGTTCGTGAGCTGCGAAACTTCATCGAACGTATCTACATCCTGACTCCAGGTGAGCACGTCGACGTCGTCGATTTAAAATTTGCGGGCCTTCCAGGTCCAGGCTCAACGAGCGATGCATCAGCTGACGACGATCTCTCAAACTTCCGCGAAGCTCGCGCAAAGTTCGAGAAAGAGTATCTGCTTCGCAAGATCGCTGAGAACAAAGGCAACATCAGTAAGACCGCAGAGTCGATCGGGCTCGAGCGCAGCTATCTGCACCGCAAGATCAAAGGCTACGGCATCTCTGACGTCGAGTAAGGCTAGACCGCGCCGCCGCTCATAGGGCACACTCTCCTCTTAACGGAGCCGTGCATATGAGTACAAAATGGTCGAAGTCTTATCTTTTTACCCTTCGTGATGCCCCAGCCGATGCCGAGATCCCGAGCCATCAATTGATGTCTCGCGCCGGTCTTATCAAAAAAGTGGCACCCGGCATGTACACGTATGGCAACTTCGCTCTTCGCGCGATCCGCAAAATGGAAACGATTGTTCGCGAAGAACTCGACAAGCGCGGTTGCACGGAAATCCTGATGCCGATGGTTCACCCAGCCGAACTCTGGCAAGAAACCGGCCGTTGGAAGAAAATGGGTGACGGCCTTCTGAAATTTAAAAACCGGAACGGTCATGACTTCTGTTTGGGCGCAACCCATGAAGAAGTGGTTACCGATTACGTCCGTCGCGACGTGAAGAGCTACCGCGATCTTCCGGTCACGCTTTATCAAATTCAAACTAAGTATCGCGATGAAATTCGCCCACGCTTCGGCCTCATGCGCGGTCGCGAATTCTCGATGAAGGACGCTTATTCGTTCGACGCAAACTCTGAAGGTGCATTGAAGTCGTACGATACGATGTACGACGCGTACAAAGCGATCTTTAACCGTCTGGGCGTCGAGTTCCGTATCGTCCAAGCTGATGCGGGCGCGATTGGCGGCAGTAAGACGCACGAATTCCAACTTCTCGCAGAAGCCGGTGAAGATCACTTAATGGTTTGCGACACCTGCGATTACGCAGCCAACGTCGAGATCGCGCCGTCTTACGGTGGCAACGCGCCAAACGCGTCACACGTCGACGTGATTACGAGTTTCAAAGCGGGTTCAGAGCCAAAGAACTGGCATCAAATGGAAGCCTTCGAAACAAAGGGCCTGAAGCAGATCAGCACGCTCGCAAAATCGCTCCAGATGAAAGAAAGCGATCTCGTAAAAACGCTTTTCTTCTCGGCGAATTCGGGGCTCGATCCAGCCGACAAAGACTTGAAGCCGTTTGCCGTTCTTCTTCGCGGCGACGACGAATTGAACCCAATCAAACTGAAAAACGCGCTCGGTCTCTCGCATGAGCCACTCATGCTGACGGATCAAGAAGTGAAAGACAATTCAGGTGCGTGGCCAGGCAGCTGCGGCCCTGTCGGGCTCAAGATGCCTATCTACGTCGACGAGGGTCTCGTCGGTCGCGAGAACTTCATCGTTGGCGCAAACCGCGATGCCGAGCACCTTAAAAACGTTAACTTCGGTCGCGATTTCAAAGCTGAGAAAGTAGCAGATCTTCGCAAAGCTCGTGTTGGCGACCTTTGCCCGAACTGCAAAAAGGGCCATTACAAATCCTACCGCGGAATTGAAGTCGGTCACGTTTTCTATCTCGGCACGGTTTACTCGGCCGCGATGCAGGCCAACTTCCTGACACAAGAAGGCGAGTCGAAGCCAATCGAAATGGGTTGCTACGGCATCGGTGTCACGCGCACCGTTCAGGCGTCGATCGAGCAAAACCACGACAAGGACGGCATCATCTGGCCAATGGGCATTGCGCCTTATCGAGTCCACATCGTAGCTCTCGATCCAGAAAACGTCGAAGTCATGCAAGCGGTCGAAATCGTCGCACGCGATCTCGAATCGCGCGGCCACGACGTCTTCATCGACGATCGCGCAGAACGTCCGGGGGTGAAATTCAAAGACGCCGATCTCTTGGGCCTGCCTGTTCGAATCAACATCGGCGGTCGCGGTCTCCAAAATGGCGAAGTCGAGATCATTGCGCGTAAAACAAAAGAGATGCAGAAGGTGAAGCTAGAAGACGCTGTCGAAAGGGCGTCGTCTTTGATTCGTTCGTTGTTCCCAACCGTGAAGGCGTAAAACCGGAAGACATCAAATCGGGAGCGAGGTTCATGCAGCAGTTCGATCTTAAAAATCCGCTGATCATCGCTCTCGATGTCGATAGCGCCGAAGAGTGTTTTCGTTTGAGCGAGCTCTTAAGTGCCTATGCTGGCGCCTTCAAAGTCGGTCCGCGTCTTTGCATGCGTTACGGTGCTAGCCTCGTCGACAAACTCTCGAAGCAAGCGCCAGTCTTCGTGGACAACAAATATCTCGATATCCCGTCGACTATGGAAGCCGCCCTAAGAGCGACTTTCGAGGCAGGGGCGACTCTCGCAACCGTTCATGCAAGCGCGGGCAGCGAGGCGCTCGCTCTTCTCGCGAAAACAGAACGCGAGCTTTCGGTAAAGCGCCCCTTCAAAGTTTTGGCCGTGACAGTCCTCACAAGCTTCACGGAAGAAACGCTGCCACCGACGAACATCAAGCAACCGATCGCGAAATCCGTCGAAGCGCTTGCGAAACTGACGCTTGAGAGCGGCCTTTCAGGTCTTGTTTGCTCGCCTCACGAGGTGAGTTCACTCCGCGCGATGAGCGAATCTGCGTATTTGGTCACGCCTGGCGTCCGACTTCCATCCGACGATGTGGGCGATCAGAAACGAATCGAAACACCAGAGCAAGCGATGCTGAAAGGCTCGTCGGCACTCGTCGTTGGTCGCCCGATCATCGCGGCGAAAAATCCTGCCGAAGCGGCTGAGCGTATTCTCGCATCGATTGCGAGCGCCTCAAACGCTAGCGGTAAATGAAGTTAAGCTAAAAGCACAAGGGCTGAGCACAGGCTCAAGCTCCATGAAGGAACGTCGAAATGAGAAAACCACAGGGCCGCGGCAAACACTCAAGCGCAAGATCGAATTCCGCTCGAAGTGGTTCAACGAATCAGCCGACCGATCGCGGAGGGCAGCAGCAGGGTAAAAAGCGCATCAATCCTCAGCTCGCGAAACTTCAGCAACAAGCGGGTAACGGCCTCACTCGCGACGGTCGTCCCGCGAAAGATAAAGCTCGTTGGGTCATCGGCATTCACTCATGCGAAGAAACTCTAAAAGTACGTCCAAAAAAAATCCGAGAAGTCTGGGTTCGCGAAGACTACCTCTCGTCAGAATCTCTCCGTGAAATCGCAGAGACCGCGCAGAAACATCGCATTTAACTGAAGACAAAATCCGCAGGCCAACTCGACATTCTCGGTCAGGGGCACCAGGGCGTCGCTCTCGCGGTGACAGAGTCACCAGAACTGAAGTGGAAGTCGTTCGAGGGCGAAACAACTCACGTCGTTTTACTTCTCGACGGCCTCGAAGATCCTCACAACCTCGGCAGCATCTTGCGGACCGCATGGCTCTCAGGTGTGACAGCGATTCTGACTCCAGAAGACCGCGCCGTGGGCCTCACCGCAACGGTTTGCAAAATCGCAAGCGGAGGCGCCGAGCACGTTCCAGTCGACACGCACGCAAACCTCGCATCAGCGATCCAGCAATTGAAAGATCTTGGCTTCTGGATCTATGGCCTTTCGGAGAAGGGTGCACGCAAGCCTTGGGAGTTCGAGCTCCCGAAGAAAATCGCGTGGGTCGTAGGGAATGAAGGGTCGGGCATGCGAGTGCCGACAGAGCGTGCCTGCGACGAACTCGTTCGTCTTCCGCAGGTTCCGACTGGGTCTAGCTACAACGCTTCGATCGCGGCAGCTATGGCTTTGGCCGAAACTTGCCGTCAGCTTAAGCAACCCGAATAGGAAAAAGCCGTTCCGACCGGATTTCTCACGAAGTTGTGAAAATCCCTTTGACTGAGAACTTTCTCTCCACGTACAAAAGGCCCTTACTGTCTTTGAGAGATCGGTTTTTGTGCTGGCTTAGCTCAATTGGTAGAGTAGCTGATTCGTAATCAGCAGGTTGCGGGTTCGAGTCCCATAGTCAGCTTACTTTTTCAAACCGCCCCTTTCAGAGATCGTAATTCCGGAGCCCGGAAACAGCATCTCGGAGAGATACCCAAGTGGCCAACGGGGGAAGACTGTAAATCTTCTGGCTCTGCCTTCGCAGGTTCGAATCCTGCTCTCTCCACCACTTTAAGCCTCAGCTTAATTTGCGAAGTTTCTCAGCTGTCTCTCGGTTTCGGCTATTGTCTTGAGATCGATGGGCGGGAGTAGCTCAATTGGCTAGAGTATCAGCCTTCCAAGCTGAGGGTTGCGGGTTCGACCCCCGTCTCCCGCTCCAATTCATCTCAAAGACACTAGTGATCTCGTCTCTTCAGTAGCGCTTAGGCCCATGTGGCTCAGTGGTAGAGCACGCCCTTGGTAAGGGCGAGATCGCGGGTTCGATTCTCGCCATGGGCTCCATCTCTTAGTCAGCGATTCGGTTTGACCGCTTCTGATGCTACGGGTTATTTGGGGCGTTTGACGCAGTCTGAACCCAAGTGTACAAGCTTGGCTTCATGCTTCGTTAATTTTGAATGTAGAAACAGCGATTTTGAGTTCGTGCCTTGGGTGCGAAACCAAGCGTACGAGCTCTTGAAAAACAAAGCTCAAAAATAAAAGCGATCGAAAGATTGCACGAAGTTCGAGATATAGAAATTTCGTTTAATACGGAGGACAGAGGTAATGGCTAAGGAGAAATTTGACCGCAGTAAACCACACGTTAACATCGGTACTATCGGTCACGTCGACCATGGTAAGACTTCGTTGACTGCGGCAATCACAAAGATTCTTGCTGAAACTGGCGGCGCTACTGCAATGGCGTACGATCAGATCGATAAAGCTCCAGAAGAGCGCGAGCGTGGTATCACGATCTCGACTTCACACGTTGAGTACGAAACAGCTAACCGCCACTACGCACACGTTGACTGCCCGGGTCACGCTGACTACGTAAAAAACATGATCACTGGCGCGGCTCAAATGGACGGCGCTATCCTCGTTTGCTCGGCAGCTGACGGTCCGATGCCACAAACTCGCGAGCATATCCTTCTTGCTCGTCAGGTCGGCGTTCCAGCTATCGTTGTCTTCATGAACAAAGTTGACATGGTTGACGACGCAGAACTCCTCGACCTCGTTGAGCTCGAAATTCGCGAACTTCTCTCGAAGTACGAGTTCCCTGGCGACGACATTCCTGTAGTTAAAGGTTCGGCTCTCATGGCTCTTGAAAACAAGCGCCCTGAAATCGGCCACGACGCTATCTTGAAGTTGATGGCTGAAGTTGATCGTTACATCCCAACTCCAGAGCGCGCTGTTGATAAGCCGTTCTTGATGCCGGTAGAGGACGTATTCTCGATCTCTGGTCGTGGTACGGTCGTTACAGGTCGCGTTGAGCGCGGTATCGTAAAAGTTGGTCAGGACATCGAAATCGTTGGTTTGAACCCAACACAAAAAACGACTGTCACTGGTATCGAAATGTTCCGTAAGCTTCTTGACGAAGGCCGCGCTGGCGACAACTGCGGTTGCTTGCTCCGTGGTACTAAGAAAGAAGAAGTTGAGCGCGGACAAGTTCTCGCAGCTCCAGGCACGATCAAGCCACACAAGAAATTCAAGGCTGAAGCGTACATCCTCACAAAAGAAGAAGGCGGACGTCACACTCCATTCTTCAACGGCTACCGCCCTCAGTTCTACTTCCGTACAACTGACGTAACTGGTGTTGTTACTTTGAAAGAAGGAACAGACATGGTTATGCCTGGTGACCGCGTTGAGATGAACGTTGAGTTGATCGCACCAGTTGCGATGGACAAAGAACTTCGTTTCGCGATCCGCGAAGGTGGCCGTACAGTAGGCGCCGGCGTTGTTGTCGAAATCCAAGAGTAGTCTTTTTGAGCTGAAGCTTCGGCAGACCTAACGGTCATCGAAGCTTTAGCAGACATGGGCTGGCCTTCGTGGCTAGCCCTTTCGTCGTTTCAGAGAATCTGTTTTGGTGGCTAATCGGGTTCAAATCCGACCCCCGCAACCAAAAAAACTTCCCTGAGTCGATGAAGAAACAAACCGAACTTCGCGAAAGCGCGGTGAGGCAAAGTTCTGAACCGGTTCTTGGAGTAGGGCAGTAGCTCAATTGGTAGAGTTACGGACTCCAAATCCGTCGGTTGGGGGTTCGAGTCCCTCCTGCCCTGCCAACTTTCAGCGATGAGCGCTGGAAGCGAGTTAGTTAGAGAGAGTTTCAGAATTCGAAGGATGACAGCCAAGACGGCGAGGCCTTCGAAGTAACGCGAGCAGCGTTACATCAGAATTGGAGAACGATCTTGGAGAACAACAACAACAAGACGATCACAGTTAGCTTCATGATTGCCGGTATTCTGATCGGTATTCTCGCTAACGTCATCATCGACACTCTCAGCGCGGTGACAACAGGCGGCTTCAATCGTTTCGTCACTCAAGATTGGGTTCACCACGGAGTTCCGGTAGCTCTCGGTTTGCTCACGTTCATCGTTTTACAAACAAACAAGAAAATCCACTCATGGGCAGACGAAGTCGCGACTGAATTGAAGCGCGTCGTTTGGCCCTCGCGCAAAGATACAACGGCGATGACGATCGTCGTTTGTGTCATGGTTCTGGTTTCGGGCGTTGTGTTCGGCCTCCTGGACGGTATTTCAGGTTCGATCATCGACTGGCTCTTAAGCCGCAACCTCTTGGGCGGCCTGTAATTCTCGAAGACCCTGAAGGGGAGCTAAGCCATGGATAAAAAGTGGTACATCATCAACGTCGCATCGGGCAGTGAAGCGACAGCTAAATCAGCTATCGAAGAGCGCATCAAATCTCTCCATAAAGAAGAGTTCTTCGGTGAGATCTTGATCCCATCTGAAAACGTTGTTGAGCTCGTAAAAGGCCAAAAACAGACAAAATCGCGTAAATTCTTCCCGGGTTACATGTTTGTTCAGATGGCTATGAATGAACAGACTTGGCATTTGGTCCAAGGTGCTTCAAAAGTACAAAGCTTCATTGGTGGTTCAAAGCCTCAGCCTGTCCCGGAAGCTGAAGTCCTTCGTGTCACTCAGCAAATGGCAACAGGCGCTGAGAAACCGAAAGCGAAAGCAAACTTCTCGGTCGGTGAAAACGTCACTGTCGTAGACGGTCCGTTCTCGAACTTCCAAGGCACGGTAGAAGAGATCAACGAAGAAAAAGCGAAGGTGAAAGTCCTCGTCTCGATCTTCGGTCGTCCTACTCCGGTCGAACTCGACTTCATCCAAGTCGACAAGACATAAGCGGGGATTAACGCCGAAGGCGTCCCAGCGAACTCTAATCACCGAACTAAGACGGTTCGGTTGTAGCGCAAGCCGCGCGATCCCCTGAAAGTCTGCCGTTTCGTTGCGGCGACCAGAAAATTTTGAAGGACCGCAGCCCGCCGGGCTGGGAATGCGCCAAAGGCGCGGGCGCCCAGAAGGCCGGCGAGGACTTCAAAGATTCGCCAGGGGCGAATCAAACAAAAAATAGACGATCACATAGGGTGGTCGTCTCACCCCAGAATGTAGGAGTGGGTAATGGCAAAAAAAGTAACTGGTATGATCAAGTTACAGATCCCGGCAGGGAAGGCGAATCCAGCGCCGCCCGTTGGACCGGCACTCGGCCAGCATGGGGTAAACATCATGGAATTCTGTAAGCAGTTTAATGCTCGCACTCAGGGCAAAGGTGACACGATCATTCCTGTCATCATTACTGTTTATCAGGACCGTTCGTTTACCTTCATCACGAAAACGCCGCCAGTGTCGATCCTTCTGAAGCAAGCAACGAAGCTCACATCGGGCTCGAAGATGCCTCAGAAAGACAAAGTCGGAAAAGTAAACATGAAGCAAGTTCGCGAGATCGCGACTTTGAAGCTTCCAGATCTCAACTGCTCGACAGTTGAATCTGCAATGAACCAAGTCGTAGGCACTGCGAAGAGCATGGGCCTCGAAGTGGTCGAGTAAGGGGTAGGCAATGGCAAAAACAGGTAAGCGCTCAAAAGCTCTGAACTCAAAAGTCGACGCCACTACTCGCTACTCAATCGACGAAGCGGTAAAAATGGCGGTTGAACTCGGCAACGCGAAGTTCGATGAATCTATCGACGTAGCGGTTCGCCTCGGTATCGATCCAAAGCAATCTGACCAACAGGTTCGCGGCGCAGTCGCTCTTCCTCACGGTCTCGGTAAATCTGTTCGCGTTCTCGTATTCGCGAAAGGCCCGAAAGAAAAAGAAGCCCTCGATGCAGGCGCTGATTTCGTAGGTTCAGACGACCTCGTTGCTAAAATCAACGGTGGCTGGCTCGACTTCGATAAAGCAATCGCAAC
>CAJYOV010000114.1 GCA_913776405.1 Pseudobdellovibrionaceae bacterium | reverse complement strand
CGCCTCCAAGGAAGCCTGCTTGAAGGCAGTCTGAGTCGTTGCTCCAATGTGCGGCGAAAGAACGACGTTGTCGCGGCCGAGGAGCTTTGACTCACGGGGGAGTCTAAACGACTGCGGACGCTTCTTTCCGTTTTTAGCGCTGCACCTTTGCGAGCGCGCGTGTCCAGAAGCTTCTATCGTAGGCTTCGGCCGCCTCGTTCCACTCTTTGTCGCTAATGACTTGAGAGAGCTTACGCATCTTCACGTCCGACGCAAGAGAGCTATCTTCGAGAACTTTTTTGAAACTCGGATGTTGGTAAAAGTTCGGCGCAAGCTCAAACATTAAAGCCGCAAAGCCAGCAAGATCCGAGATCGTACCGAGCCCATAGCGGCGAGCGATTTGAATCGTGACTTGCACGCGCGCTTCGAGGCTTCGGCGATCGAGAAACTGCACCGCTTTTGAGTGATGGTTGCGAAGATGCCAGTGGATGACTTTGACGAGGTCTTTGTCGATCGCTTCCGCGCACAGCTTCAGTTGTGAATCACGAAGCTGCACCAGGCAGTCTTCTGGCCGTGGTACGACCGGCTTTTTACCGAAGACATGACTCGGGTTTGATTCGATCAGCACGTCAACAGA
Source organism: Pseudobdellovibrionaceae bacterium (assembly GCA_913776405.1). Classification (GTDB taxonomy): domain Bacteria; phylum Bdellovibrionota; class Bdellovibrionia; order Bdellovibrionales; family JAMPXM01; genus CAJYOV01. The sequence continues at coordinate 6,220 of CAJYOV010000114.1, read as the reverse complement.
ATCGAGATCTGGAAGCGCCAGCGCATCCGCCGGGCCGAAGAACACCGCTTTCTCTCTTGGGTCCCAGGTCCGAAGTAGGATGTCGAGCACGGCTGCATCGTGAAAACGAAGAAAGTACGGGTTAGCGTCGGGCCCACGCGCGATCACGAACTTCTGAAAGTGAGAAGCCAGAGTCTGCAGATCGGCTTTTGACGCAATGAAAAGCCCCCAGCGCTCGGTCGAAAGAGAGTTCAAAAACCAATCGAGAACATGGGGTGTCAGCTTCGCGAGAAACGGCGGCTCGTAAGTCACCTTCTCCCAAGCGATGAGTTCATAAAAGACCGGATCCGTGTCGCGAGTCTCGAGCTTTACTTTCTCAAGTGGCAAAGGGATCTCAAAGAACGAGTCGATCAGGGCGTAGAGCTCACCCGCCTGAGCCCACGCCTCAAGACGCGCGCGACTCTCCGACTTGGCAGACACCTGAGATGCAGAGCTACATGAAGAACGGACGGCTGAATTCATTGATTTCTTTTCGGCGTCCCGCCCCCCTCGCGTGAGCCAAGAATTGTGGTCTTTTGACTAAAACGCACGTCCAGGCTTGGTCCAGCATCCGCAGTTGCACACACTCTCAAATCGAGACAGGATTTTGGGGGGAACAGTTTGTCAGCAGCAGTTTCCGTTTTAGATGCGGTTCCGGTTCAGTTTGTGTTTCAGTTTAGATTTCGGGGTTTAGAATCGTGAAAAGGCCGACTAAAAAAGGGCGGAAGAGGTTTAAGCGGTTGAAGCTTTTTGAGCGTTCGCGGGATGCGAAGCTTGGTTTACCGCCGGGCACGCCGGTTCACGTCGGCGCGGTCCATGGCTTTAAGCCGTTTTGCACTTTGCTCCGGTACAACGGCTCCGTCACAAAAGAGTTCCAGGATATCGCACCTTCTCAGCTTGCAGCCGAACTGCGCCCTGATGGCGTAAACTGGATCAACGTCGAGGGTGTCCATGACGTGAAGCTTGCGCAAGAAGTCTCGAAGATCCTCGATCTTCACCCGCTCACGCAGGAAGACATCGTCAACACGACGCTGAGACCACAGTTCGACACGATCGGCGGCTACTCATTTTTCGCTCTCCAAATGCTCTACTGCGGGCCGGATGGTCAGCTGACGGTAGAGCACATCAGCTTGATCCTAAAAGGCAATACGGTCCTCACCTTCCAAGAGACGCCGGGCGATGTCTTTAACCGAATTCGCGAACGGATTCGCACACAGTCAGGCCCCGTTTGCTCGAAGGGCCCTGATTATCTTCTCTACTTGCTGCTCGATTCGATCGTCGACGGCTACTACCGGGTGATCGATCGCTTAGGTGAACGCATTGATGACATCGAAGAGCAAATGCAGCTGGGTCCTAACGACGAGCTGCTCGGGCAAACATTCGCTTTAAGACGCGAGATTCTTCTCTTACGAAAGAACATCTTCCCGGTTCGCGACGTGCTCAACAAAGTTCAGGTTGCAGGCCATGTCTTTCAAGAAAATACGTTGATCTACGTCAAAGACATTTCGGATCACATTCTCCAAGTGACGGATTCCCTGAACCTCTCCATGGAGATGTCAAACGTTCTGATCGACACGTATCACTCGATGCAGAACCAACGTTTGAACGCCGTCATGAAAACGCTGACAATGATTTCCACGATCTTCCTTCCTCTCAACTTCATCGCCGGTATTTACGGGATGAACTTCGAGCACATGCCCGAGACGAAGTGGGTTTACGGGTATCCGATGGCGATCAGCGCGATGGCGTTCGTCGGTCTTTTGATGATGGCGTTCTTTATTCATAAAGGTTGGCTTTGGGAGCGCCGCTTTTCGCGAGAGTCAGAAAGCTGACTGCTTAAACTCGCGGCAGCATTTTGACAGAGTCGCGACAGAATTTCGGCGGCGCATTTTCGGCAGTTTCGTCAAAGCACAACCGCTAAAAGCCGCGCCAAGCCTGGGAAATCCAGTGTTTTGGCAGATCTAATGTCGTGCGGCTCGAAAACACGAATTCTTTGAATCTGACAAAAAAATATTTCGAAGGCCGACTCTTAAATCTTCTTTGACAGAAATTCTGAAGCGGCGTTAGCGTCGAAGTCAGTGATGGGAACATGGCTCTGATGGAGGGTTCTCGCGGCTAACCGGGTAACACCGAGAGGTCACGGGGATTCAGGGTCAACCGCCCTTAGCTTTCGACCGGAAACGGTTCGGGACTAAGGCGTCTTCTTCTCTTCGCACCCAAGACAACGAAAAGTCCCAACTTGAGGTTGGGGTTACTGAACGGCGTGTGCGCAAGTGCGCTCGCTGAAACTCGAGGCGACTCGAGCAGGCCGATGTGCGTCTAAAATTTCTCGAAGTTCACTGCTGAATTTCGGGGCGTTTTACGACGCCGGTTCTGTTCATTTGCCCTCTCGTTTTAGCTCGCAATCCACACAAAACTTCAGCGCCTAAAGGGTGCGCAGGAGCATTGAAGTTCTTGCGAACAAAGAGCTGACTCGTTAGCGTCTGCTCCCCGTACGCAAAATCGGTAACAAGCCCCATCTCGGCTTTACGGTACCCGTGCAAGAACAACATTTAAGATGCCGTCGAGAAGAACGACGCGCTGATTGATCGCTCCACGTGGAGCGATTTGAAGCCAGGAGGCTCCATGCAGGCAGAGACAAACACAGCGGAACGTACAACATCATCGGCAGGCATAGCCCCAGCAATGGGCGCAGGTGCGACTGCAGCCACCGCTCCCCACTTGATGCGCGTAAAAAAGCGCGATGGCCGCCTCGAAGCGGTCAACGTCTTGAAGATCGTTGAGCGTGTCACACGTCTCTGCGGTGGTTTGACTGAGGTCGACCCACACCGTGTCGCGATCCGCGCGATCTCGGGCCTTTACGACGGCGCCCCAACAAAAGAACTCGATGACTTGTGTATTCAAACGGCGTCGCTCTTGATCGGCGAAGAGCCCCAGTACTCACAGCTGGCAGCACGCCTTCTTTCGACGTACATCGATGAAGAGGTTCTCACGAACGGCGTACGTAACTTCATGGAGTCAGTCGAGTACGGTTACAAAGCCGGCATCTTCTCTGAAACGACTGTCTTGTTCGTTCGCAAGCACCAAGAGAAACTCGTTGCAGCGATCAACCCGCTTCGCAACACTCTCTTTGAGTACTTCGGCCTCCGTACAGTTTACGATCGTTACCTCCAAAAAGACCCGAAGACTCGCCAAGTGTTCGAGACACCGCAGTACTTCTTCATGCGTGTTGCGTGCGGCCTTGCTCAGTCGGCTGACGAAGCGATCGAACTCTACGAACTCATGTCGAAGCTCGATTACATGCCTTCGACGCCAACACTCTTCAACTCGGCCACTCTTCGCCCGCAAATGTCGAGCTGCTACCTCCTCGATTCGCCACAAGACGATCTTGCTTCGATCTACCAGAAGTACACAGACATCGCTCTCTTGTCGAAATTCGCGGGCGGCATCGGCGTTGCGTACCACCGCGTTCGTTCGCGCGGTTCGTTGATCAAGGGCACAAACGGCCACTCAAACGGCGTTATCCCTTGGTTGAAGACGATGGATTCATCGGTTGCTGCGGTTAACCAAGGCGGCAAGCGCAAAGGCGCTGCGTGCGTCTACCTCGAGTCATGGCACGCCGATATCAAAGAGTTCCTCGAACTTCGCGACAACACCGGCGACGAAGCTCGCCGCGCTCACAACTTGAACCTCGCAAACTGGGTTCCAGATTTGTTCATGAAGCGCGTAAAAGCAGATGGCATGTGGTCTTTGATGGATCCACACGCAGCTCCGCACCTCACGGATCTTTACGGTCCGGCGTTCGAGAAAGCGTACGAAGCTCTCGAGGCTGAAGGTAAATTCGTAAAGCAAGTGAAAGCTCGCGACCTCTACGGCCGCATGATGAAAACGCTTGCGCAAACAGGCAACGGTTGGATGACGTTCAAAGACGCATCGAACATGAAGTCGAACCAAACAGCGAAACCAGAAAACGTCATTCACCTCTCGAACCTCTGCACAGAGATCCTTGAGATCACGTCGAATAACGAGACTGCGGTTTGTAACTTGGGTTCGGTCAACCTTGGCCGTCACATCACGGATGGCGAGTTCGATTTCGCGAAGCTCGCAACGACAGTTCGCACGGCCGTGAAGTTCCTCGACCGCGTTGTTGACATCAACTTCTACCCGATCAACACGGCTGCTGCGTCTAACAACCGCTGGCGCCCAGTTGGCCTCGGGGTCATGGGTCTTCAAGATGCGTGCTTCCGTTTGCGTCTTCCGTTCGACTCGAAAGAAGCCCTCGCGCTTTCGACAAAAATCCAAGAAGAAATCTACTTCAACGCGCTCGAAACTTCGGTTGAGCTCGCGGAGCAGTTCGGCCCACACGCGTCTTTCCAAGATACACGCGCGGCTGAAGGCGTTCTCCAGTTCGATCTCTGGGGCGTGAAGCCATCGAACACAGAACGTTGGGACGCTTTGAAAGCTCGCATCGTGAAGTCGGGTCTTCGCAACTCTCTTTTGATCGCGATTGCACCGACAGCGACGATCGCATCGATTGTAGGCTCTTACGAATCGATCGAACCGATGGTTTCAAACCTCTTCAAACGCGAAACGCTCTCGGGCGAATTCCTCCAGGTGAACAAGTACTTGATCCAAGAGCTCAAGAACTTGGGCCTCTGGAACGACGACGTTCGTAACGCCATCAAGCGCGCGGAAGGCTCGATCCAAGGCATTAACGATATTCCGGCTGACGTTCGCCAGATCTACCGCACAGCGTGGGAACTCCCGATGCGTGCGTTGATCGACATGGCGGCGGCTCGCGGCGCGTACGTTGACCAATCGGCATCGCTCAACTTGTTCCAAGAGAGCCCGACAATCGGCAAACTCTCTTCAATGTACATGTACGCGTGGGAGTCTGGCGTAAAGACGACTTACTACATGCGTTCACGTCCAGCGACGACGATCAACAAAGTAACAGTCATGGGCGGCACTGAAGGTGCTCAGCCACCGAAGAAAGAGTACACAGAAGCGGAAGCTCTCGCGTGCTCACTCGAAAACCCAGAAGCTTGCGAGGCGTGCACATGATTTTAGATCCAGGTTTCAACCTCACTCTCCGTCCGATGAAGTATCCGACTTTCTACGAAATGTATAAAGACGGGATCAAGAACACATGGACAGTCGACGAAATCGATTTCTCGAAAGATCTCGCGGATCTCAACAAGCGCCTCACGCCTGCTGAGAAGCACTTGATCAGCCGCCTCGTTGCGTTCTTCGCGACAGGCGACTCGATCGTCGGTAACAACTTGGTTTTGAACCTCTACAAACACATCAATGCACCAGAGGCACGCATGTACCTCTCGCGCCAATTGTTTGAAGAAGCGCTTCACGTTCAGTTCTACTTAACTCTTCTCGACAACTACATTCCCGACCACGAAGAGCGCGCGAAAGCGTTCGCAGCGGTTGAGAATATCCCGTCGATCAAGAAGAAAGCGGACTTCGCATTCAAGTGGATCGATTCGATCAATGAATTGACTGAGCTGAAGACAATTCAAGATCGCCGCCGTTTCTTGATGAACTTGATCTGCTTCGCCTCGTGCGTGGAAGGTCTCTTCTTCTTCGGCGCGTTCGCGTATGTCTATTTCTTGCGTTCAAAAGGTTTGCTCGACGGTCTCGCATCGGGCACGAACTGGGTTTTCCGCGATGAATCTTGCCATATGAACTTCGCCTTCGAGGTCATTCGCACGGTCCGCAAAGAAGATCCGGAGCTCTTCAACGAGCAGATGCAAGAAATGGTCGTTTCGATGATGGAAGAAGCGGTCGATTGCGAATTTGCCTTCGCACAAGACGTGCTCGATCTCGGTATTGCGGGCATGTCGGTTAAAGACATGCGTCAGTATCTCGAGTTCATCGCGGATCAGCGCTTGATGGCGCTTAACATCCCGCCACGCTTCAACGCGAAGAACCCGTTCGGCTTCATGGAACTTCAAGACGTTCAAGAGCTTACAAACTTCTTCGAGCGCCGCGTTTCAGCTTACCAAACTGGTGTTTCGGGCTCCGTTTCGTTTGACGAAAGCTTCTGATTTCGGGCGGCGCCCTGGCGCTGCCTTGTTCCTTCGGGGCGCGTCGCCTTCCGGCTGATTCACCCCACCTCGATCTCCGGTCGCAGTTTGTGCGGCCAAGTTTGAGCTCGTATCCGTTAGACCATTCACTTCCTCTGACGACG
>CAJYOV010000113.1 GCA_913776405.1 Pseudobdellovibrionaceae bacterium | reverse complement strand
CCGTCTTCAGTTACGGGCCACAGCTCACCTTTTGATCCGACTAAAACAAGAGCCGTTTGCTTCGGAATGATGCGAACGTTGACCGAATTTGGAAATGAGCGAGAAATCAAAACGTCTTTGACCCACTCATCTTGAATGATCGCGGCCTTCACTTCACGAAGCCGAATGTCCCAGATCTTTTTTTTCTGATAGCCCGCAAGCGCGCGCTGGACGCGGTCTTGAAGACCTTGTGGCCCCGGAATATCGCGCGGTTGCGAGTTCGGCGACGCGATTGATTGAGCGTTCTGCGCGCTGAATTGCTGAGCGGCTTGCGAGCCGATAATCTCAACCGGAATGCTCTTCACGACGAACAAACCCATCTGGTGAAGAGACGTCAATATCAAGCCCGTTCCAAGAACGAAAGCCGCCACGAAAATGCTGATAAGTCTTAGGTGTCGCACGTGCTTTAAGTCTAAGGGCACGCCCCCAAAATAAAAAGCCGATCAAGGGCTAGTCTTGCGAGCGCCCATTTTAAGCGAAGCAAATTCCCCGGATTACAGGCTTTGCCTTAACAGTGAGCCTCTCTGACCCGTAATTCGCCGTACGCCCGTGGTCCACGGTTCGCAGAAAGAACGCTTTGCGATTTTGGTCTCTGAATTGAGGTGTTTGTGACTCGTAAACTTTTACTCGCAAGTTTGATTTTAGCCGCTCTCGGCGTGAGCTCATTCGGCAACGCTGCCGAGTCCGAGCCCGCTGGTAAAATCATTTTCACCTGCGAGAACTTCCTGTTCACGACAGCGGCTGGCGCTGTGAAAGTGAAAGCGACAGTCAAAGTGGCTGAACTTGCCAATGGCTCTTTCGTTGCACAAGCCCTTCTCAATGACCGGACGATCACGACATCGAACATCGACCGCATCACAAGCGAGCTTTCGCCCGACGATATGGATCTAGCGGCGTTTGAGAGAGCGAACCCGGGCATTGACCCTTCGAAGATCGCATCCGTCGAAATTTACGGCGACATGGGAACCGGAATGATCAGCAAAGATATTCCGCTTTCGTTCACGGTCTTCAAAGACGCCGTTGGCGCAACAATCGCGAAAGTCGTAGCACCTCAAGGCGGCGTCCTTGCGGGCCACTGCGAAAAATAAAGCACGTAGGGAGACTTCATTTATGAAAAACCAAAAGACTATGGCTCTCTCCATTTTGTCGGTGTTGTCTCTCTCGATGTTGATCGCTCAAGCGGCTCACAGTGCGCAGAGCTCAAACAATGCCAATCACTCGGCTTCCGTGCAGACGCGTGAGCAAATCCTCTCGTGTGAGACGCTCGAAGTGTTCACGTCGCCGACGGATAAACAAACCGTTCCGGGCTCGATTGAAATTCTAGAAATCGGTTCGGAGAACTACGAAGTCCATATGAAGGCTGGCGACAAAGCCGACAAGACATCTGGGGTTGAAATCGAGCAGCTTTCCGCGAAGGACATCGACCTCAGCATGATCGAAGAGATTCTGAAAGTCGTCTCGCCCACAACCGAACTCGCGAAGATGGCGACGGTTCAAGTCGCGAATATCTTGCCAGTCAACAAAGGCGATTCTTCGCTGACTATTTTGGATCTCAAAGATGAATCAAAAGCGTCGATGATCAAGCTTCTCGTCTTTGATCAAGGCGCAGCCGTTGGCCGCTGCGCAAAGTAGGCTAGAGCTTAGCTTTTCGTTTCTAGCACCGACATACCGAGTTTCCAGACATCACCGGCCCCGAGCGTGACCAGAATATCGCCGGGCTTCAACTCGTCCGAAATTACTTTCACGCGGTCAGCCGAGTTCGGAAGATGCGCAACCGCTTTGGGTTTTGTCTTCGATTTCGAAACCTCTTCGGCCAAGCGCTCGCCCGAGACGTTTGCAATCGGCTGCTCGCCCGCTGCGTAAACGTCGCAAACGAAGAGCTTATCGGTGTCACCGAAACAGTCGACGAACTCATCCCAGACAAGATGCGTACGCGAATAGCGGTGCGGCTGAAAAACTGTCACCACGCGACGGCCCGGAAACTTTTCACGGAATGCTGATAGTACGGCGCGCACTTCTGTCGGATGGTGGCCGTAGTCGTCATACACTTCAATTTGCGAGCCGATCGTACCCTTGTGTTGAAAGCGGCGATCAACGCCGCGGAAACCTTCAAGCCCCTCAGCGCAAACCGAAAATGGAATTCCAGCTTCGAGGCCAGCGGCCAGCGCGGCACACGCATTCAAAGCATTGTGTCGGCCTGGAATATTAAGGGTGAAGTGACCAAGCTTCTCGTCTGCGCGATAGACGTCGTACTCGCCTTTTTCGCCCGAAAGACGAAGGTCGTTTTCGGCGCCAAAACCGTAGAAGAGAATTCGCTTACCAAAATCTTTGAATGTGTCTCGAACCGCCGGGTCGTCGCCACAAACGATGGCGAGACCGTAGAACGGCGTTCGCATGGCGAAATCGAAAAACGCTTTCTTCAACATTTCGACGGTGCCGTAGTGATCGAGATGGTCGTTGTCGATGTTTGTGACCATCACGATTTCCGGTGAAAGGCGTGAGAAAGAACCGTCGCTTTCGTCGGCTTCTGCGACTAACCATTCGCCTTGGCCAAGAAGCGCTGTCGACTTGATCAAATCTAAGCGCCCACCCACCACGATCGTCGGCTGCGTATTCGCGTGAAGAAAGATCGAGGCCGTCAGCGAGGTCGTTGTTGTTTTACCGTGCGAGCCGCCAACAGCGATACCGCGTTTGAGACGCATCATTTCGGCCAAAGCTTCAGCGCGCGGAATCAGCGGAATCTTGAGCTTTCTCGCTTGTCGGAATTCGGGGTTGTCACCCTTCACCGCACTTGAGTAAACGACGCATTCAGCGCCTTCAACGTTTTCGGGCGCATGCCCGATCTTCACGTCGATGCCCATCGCGCGAAGTCGAGCGGTCTGCGCGTTTTCGCTTAAGTCCGAACCCGAAACTTGGCCGCCCATATTGCGAAGTAACTCGGCGAGACCGCACATGCCGATGCCGCCGATACCGATGAAGTGAACTTTTGCTTGAGCTAATTTCATAGAGCCTCTGATTTGGGAGCTATTCGCAAGAAGCCAGTCGCCGACGCGCGCGATTAGCGGCTTGCCGAACCGTCGACGAGACGGCTTGCGATTTTCTCTGCGGCGTTTGGATATTGAAACTTCTCGACGTTTGCTTCAAACGTGGAGATCAAAGTGCGATCGTCGCGAAAGCGCTTGAGAGTGTCGCGGAACTTTAAAGGCGTCAACTCACTTTGAAGCATCATGAGCGCGGCATCCGCCCTCGCGAGAACTTCGGCATTTTTACGCTGGTGATCGTCTGCCGCCGTCGGAAGCGGAATAAAGAGCGCTGCCTTTTTGCACGCGCAAATCTCAGCAACCGTCGAAGCGCCAGAACGGCAAACGACGAGATCGGCCCACGCATAGCGCTGATCCATGTCGTGCAGATACTCGAAAACTTGAACCGTATTCGGAGCATCTTTGTAAGCTTCTTTAATTCTCGCGTAATCGGCAGAACCCGTTTGGTGCACGAGCTCAACGCCTTCTAACCATCCATCGCCGTCGCGTATGGCTTCTGACACCAGATTATTGATGAAGCGTGCGCCTTGGCTTCCACCGAAGACTAAAACACGCAGCAAACGACTCTGCGTTCTTGGCGCAGGCAGCATCGTTGCTCGTACGGGCAACCCCGTCATTTCCGTCTTTTTAGCTGAAAGAAGTTTTGCCGCCTCTTGAAACACTAAAAAACATTCGTCCACTCGTCCGGCCAACATGCGGTTCGCAAGACCCGGATGCGCATTCGGCTCCCATATGACCGATCGATATCCGAAGATCGAAGCGGCAAACAAGATCGGTCCTGAAGCAAATCCGCCCACACCTAAAACCGCGACGGGTTTCAGTTTGCGCAGAATCTGAAATGCTCGAATGAACGACAGCGGAAGTTTTAAAACTGTTTTGATCCGCGTTGCGAGCCCGACTGAATGGTGAAGCTTGCCGACCGGCACGAGGTGAAGCGGAAAGCCTTCTCGCGGCACGATCTTTTCTTCGAGACCGCCTTCTGCGCCAACGAAATGAACTTTCAAATTCGGGTAGAGCTTCTCAACCGCTCGCGCAATCGCGACGCCAGGATAAATGTGCCCGCCCGTTCCGCCGCCCGCGATAATCACATTTCCTGATAGCGCT
>CAJYOV010000112.1 GCA_913776405.1 Pseudobdellovibrionaceae bacterium | reverse complement strand
CATCTCCTGTGGGCGAAAGCGTATCAACGGCTAAAGGGGAGTCAAGACGATTGAAGCGGATGCTTCAGGCGCTTAGTGCAGCTGAGCCGGTGTTTCAAACGGAATCTCGAGCGCCGCTTCAAGCGCGGCATCGAAGGCCGCCTCATCTTCTACGACGCGTGTTGTTTCAATCGGGGTTTTCGCCATCAGGCGTTCGGTGCGGCGAAAGCTCGATGCTTCGCGGACCCTCCGATCAAGTTCCCGAACAAGATCTAAGAAGAACGGCACGACGGACTCTTGTTTTTCGAGCGCGACATCCGCTGCACTGCCCTCTAAGCCGACTTTGAATGAAAGGCCGCGGCCGCGAATCGCGTTGAAGAGATCTTCATCCGTGCGGTCATCGCCAACAGCCAATGCGAAGCTATTGAGCGCCGAAGACTCTAAGAAGGAACGCGCGAACGTCCCTTTGTCGGCCTCAATCGCGCGAGCCTCAATGACTTTCTTACCGCGAATAACGTTGACGGGCATGTTTGCGAAACCGAGCTCAAGTTCTTCAGCAAGCTTACGCGATTGGAAGTCGCCGAAATCTTTTGGCGACAATCGATAGTGCCAAGCGAGTGCGAACTGTTTTTTCTCAACGCGCGAGTTTGGCACGCGAGAGGCGTAGTCCGACATGATCTTCGCGGCTAGTGGGTACCATGTGCTGCGAGAAGAGTGAACGCGCTTACGCCATTTCGCAGTCGCTGGGTCGAATGATTTCGCGCCGTGCTCGGCCGCCATGAAGCAGCGGATGCCTTCCATTTGCTTGCTAAGGAATTGGCTGTCGCGACCGCTGACGATCACGAGGTCGAGCCATGGATAATTCGCCATCTCGAGAAGAGCTTCTTTCGTTTCTTCGTCGATAACGGCTTCTTCCGGTTTTGAGCGAATCGGAGTGAGTGTTCCATCGTAATCAAAGAACAGCGTGACGCGCTCCGGGTTTGATGCGAGCACGCGGCCGCTTAACCATTTGACGGCTTGAGAGTCGGGTTTGATCACCGGCGGGCCTGCAAGACGTGTGGTGCGTTCGCCTTTCGAGAGATCGTCGATGAAACTCGATGCCCAGTTCGTCGCATTGTAACGCTTCAAGTGTTCAAGCATGGTTGCATTACGTTCTTTACGCTCTTCAAGCGGCATCGCCATCGCTTGCATCATGCGGCCAGCAGTGCCCTCGATATCCCAAGGGTTGATCGCGAGCGTTTGCGAGAGTGTTGAGATCGCGCCTGCGAATTCGCTCAAGAGCACGACACCTGGGTCTTCAACCTCTTGCGAGGCAATGTATTCGAGTGCCACGAGATTCATGCCGTCGCGCTTCGATGAAACGAGAAGCGCGTCAGCCGCTCGATAGAGAGCCAAGAGTTGTTGGAAAGTGACGCTTGCGTGGATGTACCGAATCGGTGTCCAGGTCGGCGTCGAGAATTCGCCGTTGATCTCGCCGATGAGGCGCGCGACTTCTCGCGAGAGTTCACGATAGACAGGCACGTTCTCGCGAGTCGGCACTGCTACTTGAAGAAGCGAAACCTTTTCGCGAACTTCAGGTTGAGTTTTAAGAAGGTGACGGAACGATTTCAGTTTGAGATCGAGCCCCTTCATGTAGTCCAGTCGGTCAACGCCCAAGAACAAAAACTGATCCTGCGACATCTCTTCGGCGAGTTTCGCAATTTCAGATTTTTTCGACTGTTTTACGAATTCTTCGGTGTCGATTGAAACAGGGAAGACGCCCAACCGCGCTTTGCGACCTGCGTAGCCTGCTGTCATGAAATTCACTTCGGCGCCTAAGAGACGCATCGCGGTTGAGCCGAAGTGTTGCAGATACGAATAATCGTGAAAGCCGATCAAATCGCAGTGAAGAAGGGAATCGAGAATCTCTTCACGAACGGGCAGCTGACGGAACACTTCAGAGCTTGGAAACGGAACGTGCAAAAAGAAGCCGATGCGAAGTTTCGGGCGAAGCTCACGCAAGATCTTTGGAAGTAAGAAAAGATGGAAGTCGTGAACCCAGATGAGGTCATCATCTTTCGCGAACTTTGCGATCGTTTCTGCGAAACGTTGATTCACTTCGCGGTAGCGCTCCCACGAGATGGCGTCGAAGTCGACGAGTTCTGGCTGATAGTGAAGAAGGGGCCAGAGAACGTCATTGCAAGTGCGATTGTAGTAAGAATCGTAGAGAGACGGTTCAACGAAGACAGGCTCGTAGCTCCAGCCTGTCGAGCGCTCTGAAAGACGCTTCTGTACGGAAGGCCACAGGTCTGGCGTCAAATTGTCGGGCGCAGAGCCAATCCAAACGCGCTCAGCGTTCGATTTGACACCGTTGAGTGCAGACACCAACCCACCGGAGCTTGTCTTCATCTCTGTTGCATCTTTGCTCAGAGTGAACGGCAGCCTGTTAGCGACAGTAATCCAACGTGACATTTGTGAACTCCCTTACACAGAAGCAAGACAGAGAGCGCAGGTGATTCCGGCTCGACTGCATCACAATAGGGGCCATGTCGAGTCGCCATACCTATCGCTTTGGTCTGATCGGAAATTGTGCCCATCTCGCGTACATCGATACGCACGCAGATGTGATCTGGCACTGTCTGCCTCGCTTCGACTCAAGTTTTATATTCGGGGGACTTCTCGATCCAGTTAAAGGCGGTCGCTTTTCGATAACTCCACAAGCTGGCGGAGAGTCATCGCACCAGTCGTATGTTGAAAATACAAACGTGCTGTTGACTCGATTTTCAACACCGCAAGGCGAGTTTGAAGTGATCGATTGCGCGCCGAGATTTCAGCGCTTCGATCGGTATTTCAAGCCGCTCATGCTGATTCGCAAGATCAGACGCATTTCGGGGAACCCGCACGTCGTCGTGCGATGTGAGCCTCGAGGTGATTACGGAGACAAGGTGGCTAACGTCTCAATCGCGAGCAATCACCTTCGGTATCAGGGACTCGACGACGCTGTTCGTTTGCACACGAACATTCCGCTGACCTACGTCGCTCAAGGCCAGCCATTTCTCTTGAATGAAACGAAGTATGTCGTCCTGACGTGGGGTGAATCGTTTGAGGCACCGCTTGAAGAGACCTGCGAGATGTACATCAAAAAAACGATCGACTACTGGCGGACCTGGGCGTCTCGTTGCACGATTCCAGATCTTTATCAGAAAGAAGTTTTGCGATCTGCTCTCGTTCTGAAACTTCATCAGTATGAAGACACGGGCGCCATCATTGCGGCGGGCACGACGAGTTTGCCCGAAGCTCCGGGGTCGGGCCGAAATTGGGACTATCGTTATTTTTGGCCGCGCGATTGTTACTACACGCTGAATGCTTTGAATTCGATCGGCCACTTTGAAGAACTCGATCGATACTCGCATTACATTCAGAATCTTTCGACCGCTCACAGCGAAGGGTACCAACCGCTCTACGGTATTTCGGG
>CAJYOV010000111.1 GCA_913776405.1 Pseudobdellovibrionaceae bacterium | reverse complement strand
GATCTCAGGCCCCCAACTTCAGTTTCAGCTAGCGACTTACGGTGAAGACATAGGTGATTCTGTGAACGCACGCGAAGATCGTCGTTGGGTCGGAAAAATCGTTCTTCGCTATTGATCATGATTGATCACTCTTAAATTGAGAAAGGAGCGTCCGTTGAAAAAGTTAAAGCAAATACTGATCGTCGCGACGCTCTTGCCTCTCTTAAGTGGTGCTACAGGTTGTAAGAACGCTTTCGAAGAAGCTTCAAGCAAAACGACCGACGATGCATACGAATTCCAAGCTGAAGTTTACGCAAATCGCAAAGAGTGGACATCGGCTATCGCAACGATCGGGCTCATGACGCCGCAGGGTCAAGCCAAGCGCAGCACTCAAGTGACGCTTGCCTCCTACTATGCGGGGCGCTGCGGTCTGGATCTCTTAAGCCTGGCTACGCAAATTGCCGACGGAATTTCGACAACGAAGCTCATGCCGATTTTACTGAGCGCGATGAAAGCGCGCACGCTGACGAATCTATCAGATTGTGTTGAGTCCGAGAGTCGGCTTTTGGCCGTTGGCGCAACGCCAGCGTCGCGTTCGCCTGAAGAAAACGTTCTTCTCGCCTTTGTCGAGTTTGCGAAGATGGGCGTTGCGCTTTCGTCATCGAACGCAGACGCGAATCTCGACGGCGCGCTCGACGCCGGCTTTGACCCGTGCAGCACGTCTGACATAGCGGATACGTCCGTTCAAGAGCTGGGCACGGGGTTGGTGATCGGCGCAACATCCTTAAGTGCATCTGGCTCGGATGCGGCAGCCGATGCAGTTTCAGCAGTAGCGACGATGTGTAGCGCCGTCGATTCTTACTTAGGAAGTTCGGATTTCTGCGATGGGACAACCGCAAGTGATTTTACCGGCGTGAAGCTTCTCGCGCTAAGAGCGCTCATAAAATCGAACGAACTCGGTTTCAATACGTGTAATGGAACCATCGGCCAAAATCACGCAGGCACGAACGAAGATTGTATCTGCCCGGTGGTGCCGTGATGCGCACGTTCCGCTTTGCGATGCAATTCACTTCACTCTTGCTAGCGATTCTCGTCTGCGGCTTCGATGTCGCTCACGCACGTACGGTCATGGTTGATTCATGGTCCAGCACTCGAGCGCAAGGGATGGGCGGGGCTTTCACGGCAGTGGTCGACGATGCCGACGCGCTCTTTTACAATCCTGCGGGGCTCGCAAAGACGGGTGGATTTACTTGGACCATTTTAGATCCGCGTTTCGGCGCAAACGGCCTTGAAGATCTCTCCGAGCTCCAAGCGATCATTAGCTCCGACGACGATATGGTTGAAAAACTCCAAGAACTTTACGGCCGCAAAGTGTGGGCCGAAGTTGGCGCAAAGACAGCAGTCAAAGTCTCGAACGTGGCGGTTGCTGGTTTCGTGAATTCAAATGCGAACATCGCGGTGACAAATCCTGCGAACACGACGATGGATCTTAACTACTTCTTCGACTACGGTGTTGCACTCGGCGCGGGTTTCAATCTTGCGCCCGATATTTGGAAATTAGGCATCACTGCAAAGCGGATCGATCGCACGGGGACTTCGATGCAAATCGGAGCGGCGACTTTAGCGAACCTCGACATGGCACAGCTTGAAGGTGAGATTAAAAGCCGAGGCATCGGTTACGGTCTCGATCTCGGAACACTGTTCACGATTCCATCACCGATCAATCCGACCTTCTCTCTCGTTTACAGAAACATTGGGATGACGAGTTTCTCGCACGATTCCGGGGCTCACGCGCCGCCTTCGATTCCACCGGAACTTGTGGTAGGCGCCTCGTTCGAGATCAAATCGGGTTTGGTCGATATCAGACCGGCCGTTGACTATCGCTACGCCGATCGTACCGATGTCGCCATCGGCAAGAAAGTTCACGTGGGTGTTGAAGTCGACATGCCGGTTTTAGATCTCCGGATTGGCCTCAATCAAGGTTATTACACCGCCGGTGTCGGTCTTGATCTGGCGCTCATGCGTTTAGATCTCGCAACGTACGGCGTTGAACTTGGCGCTTATCCCGGTCAGCAAGAAGATCGACGCTATGTGCTCCAAGCCACAATCGAGATGAGCTTCGATCCGATTGATTTCGGTTTTGGCGGCAATCGCAGCGATTCACCGTCATCGAGTGAGCGTCGCCGTTTGAAACAGCGCCGATAAGCTGTTAGTCTCTTCGAGCATGTTGAGTCTCCAGCCGATCACGAGCCCTCGTGACAGTCGTACCGCGCTTGAAAAGTTCGATCCTGCGACATCAACGTGGCTGGTGTCGGATCTAAAATCCAAGCTCGATTTGAATCGAAAGATGCTGCGTGCGAGTTCATTCGTGCCAGGCGACGCCGTTTTGCGTGCGAATGAACTTTGGCGCATGCTTCTCACTCGCGTGCGGCCTGATCTTCAATTGGTCTCAAAAGAATTTGCGCTGACTTGTTCGGCGTG
>CAJYOV010000110.1 GCA_913776405.1 Pseudobdellovibrionaceae bacterium | reverse complement strand
TCGTAAGTCCGTGATCTCGGTCCTTCAGACGGCCATTCCAAATTACCGCTTCAATATCGACGAAGCTTCAAACGGCCGTGAGGCACTTGAAAAATACAAAACCGGCGACTGGGATCTCGTTCTTATGGACGTGCGCATGCCGGAGATGAACGGGCTTGAAGCGTTAAACGCTATCAAAGCGCACGATCCGCGAACGTTCGTCGTCTTGATGACGGCCCACGCAAACGTTCAAGACGCGATCGCGGCAGTTAAAGAAGGCGCGTACGACTACCTCGAAAAGCCCGTTCAGCCGCAACGTCTGATTGAAATCGTTCGCCGCGCCCAGGAAGCGAGCGACATGGTTTCTCGCCTTGCGATCTCGAATCCAATTTTTGATGACGATATCGAAAGCGAGTTCGTGGGTTCTTCGAAGAAGATGACCGACGTCTTCGAGCTGATTCACCGTCTCTGCAAAGTCGACACAACAGTCCTCGTTCGCGGCGAAAACGGCACGGGTAAAGAGCTAGTCGCAAAAGCGATTCACTACAACTCCCCTCGCAAAAACGGCTCGATGGTCGCAATCAACTGCGGCGCGATTCCGGAAGCGCTGATGGAGTCAGAACTGTTTGGCCACGAAAAAGGCGCATTCACGGGTGCGCACGAACGCAAGATCGGCAAATTCCAGCTTGCGAACAACGGCACGATCTTCCTCGATGAAGTGGCAGAGCTGAAGCCCGATATGCAGGTCAAACTTCTACGCGTTCTTCAAGAGCGCAAGTTCACGCCGGTCGGCAGCTCTCGCGAGGTCAAAACGGACGCGCGTATCATCGCCGCAACAAACCGCAACCTCGAGAAGATGATCGAAGACGGCACGTTCCGCGAAGATCTTTTCTATCGGTTAAATGTCATGCCGATCTTCTTGCCGCCGCTTCGCGAACGCGCGGACGACATCGGTGAGCTCGCCTCTTACATCATGAAGCGCTTCAACAAGAGTCATGCAAGAAACCTCGATGGCCTAACGCCAGAAGCGCTCGAGATTCTGAAGCGGTACCGTTGGCCAGGCAACATTCGCGAACTCGAAAACGTCATCGAGCGAGCGTTCATCGTTGAAAATAGCGATAAGATCACGCCAGCTTCGTTGCCTGAGAATGTTTTGAATGCCGCACAAGAAACAGTAACTCACTCAAGCGGCGCCTCAAATGCGAAATCACTTGGAGCCGGCGTTGGCGCTGGCGCTTCGAGCAGCCGAGAGCTTTCGAAGGAGTCGCATGGCCCGATGGATTTCGAGGCGTTCAAAGAACAAGCCGAGAAAGACTTCATCATCAGCGCGCTCAGAGCCAACAAAGGCAAAATCAATAAGACGGTCGCTGAAGCGAATATTCCAAAGAACACGCTTCTTCGGAAGATCAAAAAGTACGGCATCAACGTTCGTGACTTCTCGGCCGAGTGATCGAATGCCCAAACGGATCCGCGACGCACGACAAGTTTCACTGACGCGGATTTTGTTTCTCGGTGCGCTGTCCGCGCTTTTCGTTTCATTTTTCGCATACCTCGCACGTCAAACACTGGTGCCGACCTTCGAGCTTGAACGCTGGGTCGGCGATCTGTTCTTGAGTCGCTCAGATGACTTCGGTTGGAATTTCGGTTTTAGCGCCCTGCTATTTCAAGGCGCGATCGTAGCGACTGCTTACGGAAGTCTTTTTCGTTCTGCCCACCGTTCCGGTTTGGGCCCAGGCCTTCAACTCGGTTTTTTTCACGCTGTGGTGACGGGCTTCGCTCTAGGCTTCACCCGTTTCGGATTTTTTGCCTATGCGCTTGGCGCACAAAATATGGTCGCGCTTTTGACGGCACACCTTCTCTTCGGTTCGATCTTCGGCGTGGGTTTCGATCTCGCGGCAACAAAGCGCGCTTACCCTGTGCGAATCAACTCGAAGTCTCTGTGAGAATCTAATTTTTAAGTTTTTAATTTCGAAACCGCTTTAGCGGCACCGATTACAGCCGAAGCAGGTACATCTCGCATGCACGCATGAGTGCCGATGGGGCATTTCTTCGCGCCGTGTTTACCGCAAGGGCGACATGCGAGCGGCACTTGCGCTACGCGAGCACGATTGCTCCACGGTCGGTACCCGAACTCAAGAACGGTTGGCCCGAAGACACTGACTAAGGGGACATCCGCAGTCGCACCTAAATGCATCGCGCCGCTATCGTTACAGAGAAGTAGATCAGCGAGAGCTAAGAGTTGAGCCGACTCAACCAAGCTAGTTCGGCCCGCTAGAGAAATCGAGTTCGGAATCTGCGATGCGATTTCGTCGCAAAGAGTCTTCTCGTCTTTTGCGCCCATAACAACGATGAAGGCGCCTTTGTTTGAGTACGTTTTACCCGCGGCGATGAAACCTTCTTTTGTCCACTGCTTTGTCCGCCAAACGCTGCCGGGCGCAAGAACAACGATCGGCTCTTTGACGTTCGCAATGGTCTCGAGAACGAGCGACAGACCGTCGACTTCAAGACCCTTCTCGCGCTTGCGACGGATCTCAAGAATCTGCGGCACAGTCATCGATACGGATTCAGGCACCGGCATCAAACCGTCGCGCGCTTGGCCGCCGACCGCTTGTTGAGTTTCGACGAACGTGTCGATCATGTCTTGCCACTTAGGCTTCACAGCGCCGAGTAACGACAACTGTCTTAACGCTTCAGGTGCCTCGAGTGGCCGACGAAGGCGCTTGTCGAACATGAACAGGTTGAAGAATCGCTTGAACCCTATTTTCTGATTCGCTTTTAAGCGAGAGACGAAAAGACTTGAGCGAAAGGATTCATGCGGACAGAAGACAAGATCGAACGACTCATCCGCAACCCGCTTACGCGCCTTCGACCAAGACGCTTTGTCTTTCTTGTCGACCTCAATCACGTCGTCGACCAGGTTTGTGGCTTTGAAAAAAGAGCCCACGCCTTTTCGACAAAGAAGCGTCAGTTGATGATCCGGATATTCGAGTCGAAGGGCCTTGAAGAACGGAATGCCCAAAAGGACATCGCCGAGAAACGCCGTTTGCAAAACGAGATGATGTTTCGAGGAGGATGCGACTAAAGATCCGCTTGAGTGATCTCGCTCGCTCCTTGAGCCTGATTCAAATCTTGATTGTTGCGCGGGTTGTTCGGTCGCCACTCACTCGTTCCAGACTTTGAAAGCTGCGACGCCTTGACGGCATCGACCAATTTTGAAATCGAAACTAAGTCATAACACATCGTCGATTTCGAGCAAGACCGCTTCCAACACGGGCTACAGCTTGCGCCAGAATCCACACGAACGCCGCGATCGTAAAGATCGATCTCGTGAGCGCAGGTGGGCCCAAACCAAGCCACCGTCCATTTTTTGAGCGCTATGGCGAGATGCATACCGAGGCTATCACCTGTCACAACAACGTCGCAGGCCTCTACGCTTGCAATCCCATCGCGAAGTCCCCGATTGGTCGGCGACTGAATGACCGGCAACCCGAAACCGATTCTTTCGTTGCGCTCTGAGTCTTCTTTGCCCCCGAGCAGAACCACTTGAACATTCGGAAGCGACGAAAGAGCCTCGCTCAGCTCGCGCTGTTTCTCGATCGTTAGCTTCTTTGCCGTGATGACGTTGCTGCACCCAGTATTGAGACCGACGATCAGCTTACCGCCTTCACCCCAGAGCTTACGGCGCTCGTCCGCCAGGCTGCGCTCTTGCGCGCTTAAGCGAAGGACATACTCGTCTCTCACCCACTCACCAAGCTCGAGTGCTTCGTGAGCTAGCTGAGTCTCGGGCTTTTTATTCTCGAAAAACTTCATCTGATCTGAAAGACCGATTTGCCAAAGTTCTTCGGCGGCTTGAGTCGCAGGTAAGACCGCTCCGGATCGAGGGTCGACCGTGAAGCCGAACACGAGGTCTGCTTTCGTTCGTTTCAAAACGCCTGCCGACTTGAGCCCCTTATCGATGACAAGTGCGACATCGAATTCGAGTGCTTCCAACTGAAGGAGGTCATTTGGGTCCGTTGTCAGGACACGATCAATGAGCGGATTTTGTTGAAGCAGTTGATCCGCCGGCTTTTGCGTGACCCATGTGATGTGAGCACCCGTAAACTTTCGACGAATCGCGGGAAGAAGCGCTGTTGAGCGCATGACCGCACCCAGAGCTTCGAGGTGAATGAGCAGCACGCGCGTTGTCGGCACACTCTTGTGAGGGCAAAGAGCGTCGCAGATCGTGCTTTTGCCGCAAGGCTTGTAGCCATTGAAATGGCGGCAGTCAGTCACGTGCGCTTGCGGCGCTTTTTTTGGAATCGTCGGCATGACCTAATTTTACGCCGACTCACAGGCCTTCACGATGCGACGAAGGACCTGATCTCGCCGATCCGTTGCCGGTTACGGGCGGCCTTTGTCTAGGGCTTTGACCTGACCGACGACGGTGCCGATCTTGATCTTACTTTCAACACGGACGACGAATTTACGATCATCGTCAGTTAACCAAACGAAGACATCCCCCATAGGCTTGAAGTGCCCATCCAACGAGATCGAAGGCTTCACGACGACGC
>CAJYOV010000109.1 GCA_913776405.1 Pseudobdellovibrionaceae bacterium | reverse complement strand
GCCATCGACAGCTTTGGTCAAGATAAAGGCAATACTCCCGTAAATCGGAAATTGAATCAGGATGCCAGCGATGCCAGGAACGGCGTTTGAAATTGCTTGGAGAAATCGCTTCGGTCGCCACGTCAGTAAGAGACCGAGCATAAGAAATAAAAAGTTATAGGTGTTCAAATTCGAGATCGTGAGGATCACGTTCGTCGTTAGAAATTCTTGAGCGAGCCATGCGAAACCCAGAACGACCATCACGATCGTCAAGACCGGGGAATATTCGAGCCACTCGCCAGGTTGCTGAGGGCGTTCGAGTTTAGGATCCACGCCTGAGCCAACATCAATCCCGAGATCTTGAGCGGTGCGCGCTTTCGCGTCTATCGGTGCAGAGAAATACGCGATCGCGACGGAGACAACGGTGAGAACGACGAGCATCACGATGGACTGCCAAAGAAAGATTGTTTCGCTGAACGGAATCACCCCCGTGATCGGCAGAAGAGAGGCTGGAAGACTTGCCTTATTCGCTTGAAGCTGTGCTGCCGAAGACGACAAGCCGAGTGCCCATGTTGCACCGAGCCCCAGATAAGCCGCTGCAGCGCCTGCGCGATAATCGACTCGGAGATCGCGGCGGCGCGCGAGCGCTTTAAGATAAAGACCGCCGAAAACAAGACTCAAGGCCCAGTTCAACAACGACGCTAAAATCGTAAAGAGCGCAATGTAAGCGACGGCGGATCGACCCGTTTTAGGAAGGCGCGCAAAAGCCTCAATGAGTTTTGCGACCGGTGGCGAAGAAGCGACCACATAGCCTGAGATAACGACGATCGCCATCTGCATCGTGAACGGAATCAGCGACCAGAAACCTTCGCCGAACGTCTGAGTGATCGACAGAGGTGAGACGCCACAAAGAAGCGCGCCCGCGACAACAATGACGACTGCCAAAATCGCAAAGATATAAGAGTCAGGAAACCAACGCTCGGCCCAAGCCGTTACTCTCGAAGCAAATTTCTCCAAACCCACGCTCACCTCACCTTTTAAACCGAACTTTGTTAGTCATCGTCTCGCTGAGGTGTGACTGAATCAACCGCGATTTGCATCGAAAACCAAACATGCTTTTCGATCGCAGCGCCGTCTATCCTAAGGCAACGAAAATCTCTCAAGGGGGGGAACGTTCGATGATCCGCATGGCGTTGCTTACGCAATTGTTCGTACCAGCTTTCGTGTTGAGTCTGATGTCGTCAGTCACTTTAGGTGCGGCACAAATTTCCGCACAAGTTTCGGGCGCCTCACCCCGAGTTGCCACGCCTTATGGCCTTGTGGATGGGATCGGGTCCAAAGAGACCACCGCGTTTCTAGGCATTCCTTACGCCGCACCTCCGACGGGCGAAAATCGATTTCAACCACCGCGTGCGCCAACTCCATGGCAGACGCCACGCCAGTCGAAAGCCTTTGGGCCCAAATGTCTGCAAGCGGATCTGCAAACGAAAAAACGAGTGGGCCAAGAAGACTGCCTAACGCTCAATATTTGGCGCCCCAACGTCGCCACACGCGCACTGCCCGTTCTCGTCTTCATTCACGGCGGCGGAAATACAATCGGCTCCAGCGCGGATGAGATCGCAGGTCAGCCACTTTATGACGGCTCTCAACTCGCGAAAAACGGCGCAGTCGTTGTGACTCTTAACTACCGCCTGGGCGCGCTCGGATTTCTGGCGCACCCCGCACTTCGAGCGCCTTCGGGTCTCGAAGGCAATTACGCTATTCTCGATCAGATTTTCGCGCTCGAGTTCGTGCGCGACTCGATTGCAAACTTCGGCGGCGATCCGAAGAACGTGACTGTCTTTGGTGAGTCTGCAGGCGCGATCGACACTCTCGTTCTTCTGTCATCGCCTTTAGCTCAAGGCCTGTTCCACCGCGCGATTGTGCAAAGCGGATTTCTCTCAGAGCTGCCTCTTCAGCAGGCCGAGGCGGAAGGTCAAAAGTTCGCACAGAGTGCAAAGTGTCTTGAGCCCGCTACCGTCGCGCAATGCTTGAGAGCGCTTAAGCCTGAT
>CAJYOV010000108.1 GCA_913776405.1 Pseudobdellovibrionaceae bacterium | reverse complement strand
AGATGGCGGCGACATCGAAGCGCCCAACGAGATCCGCAAAGATATCGAGAGGCTTTCCATGATAGACGAACAGAGAAGAGCCTAGAGCGCGAAGCTGGCGATCCATTTCTAGAAGGGCTTCGTGGATAAACGAAACCCGCGCATCGTCGCGATCCTCAAGCTTGTTCAGAATATCTTGATCAAAAATAAAGAGAGGTAGAACCGGCTGCCCGGATTCGAGTGCCGCGCGAAGCCCACGATTGTCTTCGAGTCTCAGGTCGCGGCGAAACCAGAAAACTGAAAGGGCTTTAGCGGGGCGATCTTTTTGCGGAGATTTCATCAAACTTTGAGACTTCATGTATCACCTATGAACTTATCGTCGTGACTGAAGCGGTTCACGCTACCTGGGTAGTCAATACGGATGCGCGAGTTTAAAATCGAATCGATGGCACGCTCAAGCGAACTCTCTCAATATTTGAAATCAGACACAAACCCGGATCTCTTGCGGGTCGACGATTGCGGTTTGTTTTGCGAGGCTGGCGGTTTCCACATAGACCCTTGGCGTCCCGTCTCGCACGCGGTGATCACTCATGCACACGGCGATCACGCTCGCTACGGCTCAAAGCTTTATTACTGCGTAAAAGAGAATTTGCCGCTTTTACAGGTTCGCCTCGGCGAGCAAGCAAAATTCAAAACCTTCGCCTACGGTGAGAAATTCAAACTTGGCGGCGCCACCGTCTCATTTCATCCGGCTGGTCACATCCTCGGATCCTCGCAAGTGCGGGTCGAATACGAGGGCCGGGTTTGGGTTGCCTCAGGCGACTACAAGCGCGCGCACGATCCAACCTGCGCCCCGTTTGAGGTCGTTCCTTGCGATGTCTTCATCACGGAAGCCACGTTTGCGCTTCCGATCTACCGCTGGGACAGCGGCGAAAAAACAGCTAAAGAAGTTTTAAAGTGGTGGGACGAAAACATTAGAGAAAATCGCCCGTCGCTTCTTTTCTGCTATGCGCTCGGCAAAGCCCAACGCCTTCTCTCAGAAATTCATCATCTCGATCCGAACCGGCATGCGTACCTTCACGGTGCAATGCTCGGTCTGACAAAACAATACCGTGAAGCCGGCATCGAAATGATTTCGACAACTCCTGTTGCTGAAGCGCCTAAGACCGAAAAGTTCGGCAAAGAACTGATTCTTGCGCCACCGTCGGCATTCCGAAGCCTGTGGATGAAACGATTTAAAGGTGTCAGCACTGGCTTCGCGTCAGGCTGGATGCGTGTTCGCGGTGCGAGACGGCGGAAAGGCTACGACCGCGGCTTCGTTCTTTCAGATCACGCCGATTGGCCCGATCTGCTCCGCACCGTGAAGGATACGGGCGCGCGTTTGATTCTTCCGACGCACGGAGCTTCAGAGACTTTGAGCCGTAGATTGATCGAAATGGGCCTCGAAGCTGAGCCGCTTGGGCTCACAGCCTATGAAGCGGAAGAAGGCGACTCGATGCCGACGGAAGCGAAACAAGGCGCTCAAGACGAGGCCGTTCAGGAGGCCGGCGTATGAGGCAATTCGCCGAACTCTACGAACGCATCGACTCGACCACGAGTACCAATGAAAAAGTAAATGCAATGGCTGACTTCTTTCAGTCTTCGACACCTGCGGATTCGGCGTGGGCGCTCTACTACCTGACAGGTAGAAGACTTAAGCGATTTATCTCATCGCGTTCTCTCAGAGAGTGGACGCTCGAACTCACGCAAGTGCGCGAGTGGCTTTACGATGAATGCTATTCAAGTGTCGGCGACACCGCGGAATGCTGCTCTCTTCTGCTCGACAGTTACGATCTAGACCAAGTCGACCGCTCGGACACGCCTGCGTATCGACTTGCACTCGCCGAGTGGATGGAAGATCGGATTAAGCCTTTAGCGAAAGCGGATGAACAAGTTCAAAAAGAAGCCGTCGTCGAGTGGTGGACCCAGCTTGATCGCCACGGCATTTTCATTCTAAACAAGCTTTTGACGGGCTCTTTCCGTGTCGGTGTTTCGCAGAGCTTAGTTGCGAGAGCGCTTGCGAAAGTTTCGAAGCAAGAAGTTTCTGAAATTGCGCACCGGTTGATGGGCGATTGGGAGCCGACGCCTGAGTGGTACGAGCAACTCATTTCAGAAGAGATGTCTTCACGTGCACTCTCAACACCATACCCGTTCTATCTCGCGTCCCCGATCGAGAAGGAAGTGGAAGAGCTAGGCGAGCCGAGCGAGTGGCAAGCTGAATGGAAGTGGGACGGCATTCGAGCTCAAGTGATTCGCCGAGGCAGCGAGGTCTTCATCTGGTCACGCGGCGAAGAACTGATCACAGATCGTTTTCCCGAAATTGCGCAAGCCGCACTGACTTTACCTGAGGGCACGGTCGTCGACGGCGAGATTCTCGTAATGAAAGGCAACGCAGTTCTCCCTTTTGCTATCTTGCAAAAACGAATCGGCCGAAAAGCGCTTTCAAAGGCCATTCTTGCAGAAGCACCAGCAGCTCTGATGGCTTACGATCTCGTAGAGTTCGGTGGCGTCGATCTTCGTGAAAGACCGATGAAAGAACGCCGCGAACAGCTGGAGTCCGTTCTCGGCAGCGCCTCGAACGTTTTTCATCTCTCACCTACGATTCACTTCGAGAGTTGGGACGACCTGCGAACCTTACGCGAAGGCTCACGCGAGCGCGCCGTCGAAGGCATTATGTTAAAGAGACTTTCGTCACCGTTTCAAGCAGGCCGTAAACGCGGCGACTGGTGGAAATGGAAAATCGATCCGCTTACGATCGATGCCGTCTTGATTTACGCCCAAGCCGGTAGCGGCCGAAGAGCAAATCTTTTTACCGACTACACGTTCGCTCTGTGGGATCGCGACAAACTAACACCGATCGCAAAAGCTTACTCAGGCTTAAGCGACGAAGAGATCGCAAAACTCGACAACTGGATTCGCAGAAACACGCAAGATAAGTTCGGGCCCGTTCGCTCTGTCACGCCTCACCATGTTTTTGAATTGGCCTTCGAAGGTATCAACGCGTCTCCTCGTCACAAATCAGGAGTCGCGGTTCGATTCCCTCGCATCTTGCGCTGGCGCCACGATAAGAAGATTGCCGATGCGGATAAACTCGACACTCTGAAAGCGATGATCGATGGAACAAACTCGTCCGAGCAGTACGATCTCTCAACAGATCCGGCTCTTGAAAAAGCGTGACGAAAAACTCGCCGCGATAGAAGAGAAACCGAATCCGGGTGAGACCAAACGCAAGACGAAACGCCCGCGCACGCCGCCTCGGAAAAAGCGGCCGCCGTTTGAGGCCGTCGCACGTGAAGAAGCCGAAGCGAAGGTCGAAGCTTGGTTTGCGTCTCGCGGTTGGACGCCTTTTCCATTTCAACGAGAACTTTGGCAGGCACGACTCGATGGCCAAAGTGGCCTTCTCCACGTGCCGACGGGGTCGGGCAAAACTTATGCAGCCTACATCGGCGCCCTGATGAAGGCGATGATCACGCCTGAGCCTGCGGGCACGCGCATTCTCTACATTACGCCGCTCAAAGCCGTCTCACGCGACATTCGCTTGGCACTTGAAGATGCGACCGAAGCTCTCTGCCCGTCCTTTCATGTCGAAGACCGCACTGGTGATACCTCACAGGCCGTGAAAGCACGGCAGAAACTGGGTGCTCCCGAAGTTCTCGTGACAACACCTGAATCGCTCTCGCTGCTTTTAACCCAAGCAGGGCACGAGCAGTTTTTTGGCGCGCTCGAAACTGTCATCTTAGACGAATGGCATGAGCTGCTCGGTAACAAACGCGGAACATTGCTCGAGCTCTCGCTGTCGAGATTAAAGGCTCTTCGGCCGAAAGCTTCGATCTGGGCTCTAACTGCGACGATTTCAAACTTGGATGAAGCCGCTCGTGCGGCAGCAGGTTTCGATGCGCGTACAATCAGTGCTGAAATTCAGAGACCCGTCATCATCGATTCTCTTTTACCTCAGAAGATCGACTCGTTCCCTTGGGCCGGACACCTAGGTCTGCGCATGGCGAAGGCGCTGGTTGCGTGGCTAAACCCTAATATCTCAACGCTTCTCTTTACGAATACGCGATCGCAAGCTGAACGCTGGTACCAAGAATTGCTGTCTCTCAAACCTGAGTGGCGTGAAACAATGGCGATTCATCACGGATCACTCGAACGAGATGAACGTGAGCGCGTCGAGGCAGGCATCAAATCGGGTGCGATCAAACTTGTTGTCGCTACATCGTCACTCGATCTCGGCGTAGACTTCGGGCCGGTTGAGCGCGTCGTTCAAGTCGGGTCTCCAAAAGGAATTGCGCGCCTCCTTCAACGCGCAGGCCGTGCCTCGCATAGACCCGGTGAGAGCTCGCGCCTTCTCTTCGTACCAACGCACGCGCTGGAACTCATCGAAATCGCAAGTGTGCGTAGAGCGATCTCTGAAAAAATGATCGAGGCCCGCCGCCCTATCGATAAGCCGCTTGATGTCCTTGTTCAGCACCTGGTCACGCGTGCGCTCGGCGGCGGCTTCACGCGAGATGAAATCTTTGAAGAAGTTCGCCACGCTGACGCTTTTAAAAATCTCACGGATGACGAACTCGATTGGGCGCTTCTTTTCATCACTCAAGGCGGCGACTCTCTTCAAGCGTACGATTCTTTTAAGCGGGTGCATGTCGAAAACGGATTCTTCACCGTTCAAGATGGTCGAATCGCGCGCATCCACCGCATGAATATCGGCACGATCGTCGGCGAAGCCTCGGTCAAATTGAAATTTCAGCGGGGTCGTGACATCGGTTCCGTCGATGAAGGCTTCATTTCGCGTTTGAAGCCAGGTGACAAATTTTTATTCAGCGGTCGAATTCTCCAATTCAAACGCCTCGAAGGCTTGAATGCGATCGTCAAGCTTGCCTCTGGTGCTGCGACCGTTTCACCTTCGTGGGCCGGCGGTCGCCTTCCCTATTCAGCGCCGCTTGCGAAAGCCGTGCGCGAAACACTGACTCGCTACGCTGATGGTAAGGAAAGTTCAGACCCAGAAGGTCCTTCGATCGAGCCGATTCTCGAAGCCCAGCGACGCCTCTCAGCGCTTCCGCATGAAGATGAAATTCTCGTGGAGCTTGCGCGCACCAAAGATGGGGATCATTTTTTCCTCTATCCGTTTGAAGGTCGCGGCGTCCACGAAGCGCTCGGCGCCATATTAGCGCTTCGCCTCGCAAAGCGATTCAAAGCGACTTTCTCGATTACGACAAACGATTATGGGCTCGAACTTTTGTCGGCCGAAGAATTTCACTACATGCCCTCGATTGATGAGGATTTACTGAAAATTGAAAATCTGGATCGCGACTTGATCGAAGCTTTGAACCTGAC
>CAJYOV010000107.1 GCA_913776405.1 Pseudobdellovibrionaceae bacterium | reverse complement strand
GTTTGGTGGCGGGGGGACGCAGGTCGTTACAGTTGATTCAGAAAAAGCGGGCGGTCTGAAACTCGCCGTCATCCTTCTTTTTCCGATTCTTCTTTACGGTTACGAATACATGACGATCTCAGAGCTTGAAACGAAGAAGGCTCAGATCGACGCCGAAGCCGCCGCCGTCGAAGGCAAGCGCGCAGCCTATGGTGATGCAGGTCCAAAGGTCGAAAAGTACACGAAAGAAAAAAAGCGTATCGATACGCAGCTTGCGGCCATCCGCGAACTGACCAAAGATCGGCTTCGCGTTTTGAAGACACTCGACACTTTGCAATCGATCACAAACAACATCACTCAAGTCTGGTTTGAGTCGATTAAGATCGAAGGCCCTCAAGTGAAAGTTTCGGGCTACTCGTTAACGGACGAAGGCTTAGCGACATTGTTTGCGGCGCTTAACGGCTCACCGTTCTTCTCGAAGTTGATTCCGATCAGCCAAACGCAGATCACAACTCAATCCGGTCAACGTCTCGTGAAATTCCAAGTTGAATTCACGATCGGTCGTCAGGAGGGCGCATGAATCCCTACCTGGCAAAGCTAGCTGCACTCGAATGGACCAAAGTTCTCGGCATCGGCATCGTGGCCGCAGCCGTCTACTACTTTGTCATGTTCAACGACGGAACGCAGTTGAATGAGCAGATCGAGCAAGGCAAAACTCGCCTCGAGACCGCAAACAGACAACTCGCTGAAACCGAAAAAGCTCTCGCTGATGCCGAGCGATTCGAAAAAGAAGTTCAAGGGCTCGCAACTCAGTTTGAGAAGATCACCGACTTCATGCCGGCGACGGTCACCGCAGTCGATCTCACGACGATTGTGAATAAGCAGGCTCAGCTCGCGGGCGTTCGCATTGTAAAAGTCGAACCAGATCCAGTCGTGAAGCGCGTGAGCTTCTACGAGATGACAAAGGTCTCACTCGAGCTCGAAGGCACTTACGCTCAGATCGCAACGTTTCTTTCCTACATCTCTCGAATTCCTCGCCTTCTGACATTCGAAGGTACATCGATCACGATGCCGGGCTCCGCAGGCAGCGGACCTTCTGAGATGTCGAACGGTCGACTGTTGTTCTCAAGTTCCATGATCGGCTACCGCTATCTCAAAGATGCTCCGGTCGAAGAAACTCCGGCTCCTGGCGCCGCAGCAGCAGCGCCACCAGCACCTGCACCGGGAGGCGCTCAATGATGAAAATCATCCTTGCGAGTTTCCTAACGACGGCGTCGATTGCAATCACCTCAGTGAGTGCGTTCGCCCAAGAGTCCGAGGGCCAACAGTTACCAGACAGCTCACACCAGCTCGTGCTTCCTCAAAGTGGCGAAGCTCCAGAAGCCTCGCTTGGCCAGCCGTCGCAACCTGAACAAATGCAGCAGCAAGCACCATCGGGTCAGCTTAAGCCTCGATCGAATCAGCCTTCCGCAAGCGTTTCGCCATCATCGAAGGGCTCTCCATCCGAAGGCGGCGAACAAATGTTCTCTGGCTTCATCGATCCTTTCGATTACGCGCCGAGCGGTCGCCGAGATCCGTTCGTCCAGCCAATTCCAGATAAACCGATGGAGCAGGGGAATGTGGCGGGTCCACTTCTTCCGCTTCAAAAATTCGAGCTTGGGCAGCTTCGCCTGGTCGGTATCATTTGGGACGTGAAACGCCCGAAAGCGATGATCAAAGATCCGGGTGGAATCACTCATGTCGTAGGCCCGAACACAAAAGTCGGTCCGCGCAACGGTTACATCGCCGTGATCCGCGAAGGCGAGATGGTCGTCGTTGAAACCAACGAACAAGACGGTCGTCTGGTTTCCTCGGCGCAAGTCGTGAAGATCGCGAAGTAAACTGCGTTTTTTGAGATACTGAGCAACATCGGAACGGAATCCGTTGTTTTTGAGGAGTTAGGATGACGATGCTTCAACTGTGGCGCTCAACTTGCGCCCTGATAATAATTCTCTCGTTGGCATCTTGTACGTCGTTTGACGGTCGCGAGGGCGACGGCAATGACGTCAATTCGGAAATGGAGTTCGAGCCCGCGCAGCCGGTCACACCGGACGTCGCAAGCGACGAGGGCGCAGGCTCACTCGAAGGAGATGTCGGCATCTCAGACATTCGCTACGTTTCTCGCAAAGCTGGCGGCACAGTCGTGATCGAATCGAATTCACCGTTGATCTTCCGCACGCGTGAAAACCGCGAAACGAATCAGTTGATCGTCGACATTCCGAACTCGCGCCTCCCTGATCGCTTGAAGCGCCCTTACATCACAAAAGACTTCAACCAACTGATCTCGTCCGTAAACGCCTATCAAGATTCGGGCTCAACGACCTCACGTGTCGTGATCCAATTTCGTTCGCCAACGCGCGCGACCGTCACTCAGTCAGGCAAGCGCCTTCTTGTTTTCCCGATGGGTCCAGCCTCTGCCACGGGTAAAGACGTAGCTCTCGATGACTCAGCTGAAATCGACAACCTCGCAAAAGTCGCAGCCGTAGAAGGCTCTCCGACGGATCCGCGCATCCTTCCGAATTCATCTTCAGAGATGAACGATGCCACTCGCTTCTTCGGTCGTCCGATTTCAATCGAGGTTCGTGAAACGAGCGTTCGCGACGTCATTCAACTGATTTCTGAACAGTCGGGCGCAAACATCGTGATCGCAAGCGGTGTCGATGGAAACGTCAGCCTCAAGCTCAAGCAAATCCCTTGGGATCAAGCCTTGATGATCGTGATGAAATCTCAAGGCCTCGGTTACGTTCGCCAAGGCTCTGTCTTGCGAATCGCACCATTAAAGACTCTTAAGGACGAAAGCGATGCCGCCCGCCAGATCTTAGAAGCGCAGCGTGCAGCCGAACCTCTCAAAGTGAAGATCATTCCGGTTAGCTACGCAAAAGTCGCTGACCTCGTGACTCGCCTCACGCCATTCCTCACGGAAAAGCGCGGCGCCGTCGTCGCAGATGTCCGCACATCTAGCCTCGTTGTCACCGACACACCAGAGATCATCGAGCGCATCTCTAATCTTGTAAAATCTCTCGACACGCCTCCACTCCAAGTTCTCATCGAAGGCAAAGTCGTCGAAGCCCGCGAAGGCTTCACACGCCAAGTCGGTATCAACTGGGGCTTGAGCGGCGGCTCTGCAGCGCTCGGCGGCGGCATCTCCTTAGGCGCAAACAATCTCTCGGTTGCAGGTTCAAACATCGCGGCGCCAAACCTTACCTACAACGTTCGTTTAGGCACGTTCGACGTCTTTGGTGACCTCGATGCAACGCTAAATCTTGCTGAGTCTGAAAACCTGGCTAAGATCGTGTCTTCGCCACGCGTTTCTGCTCTCAACAACGAACCTGCAACCATCGAACAAACGGTCAGTACGTTCATCCGGAAACAGACCGTTGTAGCCGGCGTTGCCACAAACACGTTCGAGAAGTTGGACACAAAGCTTCAGCTCGCGGTCACTCCGCAAGTCACGGGCGACGGCAACGTCATTATGGATCTGACAATCCTCCGCGAATTCATCTCGGGCCAACCAGAAGGCGACGCACCCGCACCTGTCGAAGCCCGTAACGCGAAAACCAAAGTCATGGTCCGTAACGGAGAGACGGCCGTGATCGGCGGCGTGTATCAGTCTGATATGCTCGAATCTGAGTCGGGCGTTCCGTATCTGCGAAATCTTCCCCTCCTAGGCTGGCTCTTTAAGAGTCGCTCGGTGCAGAACACGAAAAACGAATTGATCGTCTTCCTCACTCCTCGCATCATTAATTCAGATGCTGGTCCTAAAACCGAGGGATCACTATGAAGCGTTCAAAACTCTCAGTGATGATCGTCGCGCTCGTTTGCGTTCTCACGCTCACGAGCTGCGGCAAAGAAAACGCTAGCGGCTCTGCGGATCTCGAGTTCGACGTCACCGACGGCGGCATACTTCTCCCGGTTCCAAACGAAACCTGTGTCGATAGATTAGATGGCACCGGAAATCGATCAGCTGCATCGGTGTCCGCAAACTTTGGCGCCCTTCGCCTGAAATGGATCCCTAAATATCGCACGCTCTACGTCGGTTTGATTCGATTGACCTTTAAGTCATCGAAGATCAAGGGCGGGACGAAAACAATTACTCTCGGCGGCGATGAAATCGAAGCCCTTCTCGGCGCCAACGGTCAACTCATCTCGCCAGACACGACGAATGGCGAAAAAGCGATCGTGAGCAATAGAACGAACAACCGCTCAAGCTTTCCTGTTTGCGCTCTCAACGTTGGTGGCATCGAGCTTATAAACCAGAACCCAGGCTCGTTCTCAGCATCCGTCACGATCGAGTTAATCGGGCAGGGCTCAGGCTCTGATCCGACTGATACGATTCCCGCTGCAACCTCGGCAGCTGACGGCTCAAAGCCTTACGTCGTTC
>CAJYOV010000106.1 GCA_913776405.1 Pseudobdellovibrionaceae bacterium | reverse complement strand
ACATCAACTCGCGAGGGGCGATGGCCGCGATCGTTGACCAGAATCGATTGACCGGCATCTCTCGCGAGATGCGGTCGCGCAGTCTCGAGATACGCTTACTTCGATGGCGATCAAAGCTTCTAACGGTGATAACGGAAGCTTTGCTTCTTCAGATCTGTTTAACAACAACGACTTCTTTGTCGTCGATCACGCCGGCGGCACACTTTCCGTTCAGCTTCAGTGGAGCGGCGGCAACGCGGCCGATCTCGATCTCTACGTTTACAAACCTGGCTACGCCTTCGGTGACTCGAGTTCGAGTTCCATGGCCGCAAGCGATGCAGCTGAATCGTCATCGACTTCAGGTGTCGCGAGCGTTTCGCCGAACCTGCCCGCTGGCACTTACATGATTAACGTCATGGCCTACACCGGTATTTACGGCAGTGTCGGCACGTACAACACAAGCTACACGCTTCGGATTAACGGACAAATTGCCTGCCCGGCAGCGCTTTGAGATTTAAGAGAGGTTGATAGTGTTAACGCAGACTCGCGACATGATTAAATGGCTCTTCGGCGTTCTCACGACGTGCGCATTTCTTCTTGCGACACTTTGGATGATCGAAGCCTTCCAACCGGGCACACGCGCAGCCGCGCAAAAAGAAGCAATCTTGCGTCAACACTTCGACGCCGATCGCATGCCGGCATCCACCGGCGGTCAAGGCAAAGGCTCAAGCAACCTAGATGTTTCGATTACCGACGGTCAGCTCTCTGAATCCGGCGTCTTGAATTTGAAGGCAAATATTTCGACTCACGTTGACGTGCAGGATCTCAAATACGTTTGGGTTTTGCCTGAAGGTGTTTCGATGGCATCAGGCACCAACGAAGGCGTTTTGGGTTCGATTACCGCAGGCGAATCGGCGTCAATCGAAGGCTCATTTCTCGTGCCTTCGACAGAAAATAAACGCATTCACCTTCAGGTTTTCACGGAATCGAACGGTGAAAAAATGGGTGACGTCGTTCAGTACAACACGATCGAACAAAAAGAGATCGAGCGATCTCTCGCGAGCAAGCGCGAACGCCTTGCTGCCGAGGTTTCCGAGGGCGCTCAGAAACCGCAGCTTATTCACTAAGATTACATGACAGGAATGATCTGAATCTCTGGATCGAATTGTTCCTGCAGAATGCCTTGGATGGCGTCGAGCGTAGCTGAAGTTGAGCTCGGGCAAGTTCCGCAGGCACCCTGGTAGCGCACTTCTAAGTTCTTGCCTTCAAGTTTCACGACTTCAATATCTCCACCGTCACCTTGAAGATACATGCGAACAGTGTTGTCGAGGATCTCTTCGATCTTCTGAATCTCGGGCGGCAAATTCGAACGATCGACCTGCTTCTTCTCTTCTTCAATCAAGAACGACGGATCGTGAACTGGCAGTCGGCTCTGTAGAACGGCTTGCACTTCCAAGCGCATTGTGTCGACGTCGGTTTCATCAGCGTACGTCACAGTGATGACATTCTCGAAGAAGTGAAGCTGACGAACACCGTCGATCAAAAACAAATCTTCTGCCAAACGAATGCCGAGAGCTTCGCTCGGTCGAGAGAACGTGGCCTTGCCCGCATTTTTAACAGGAACGTTCACCACGAATTTGAGCGCGTTCGGGTTTGGTGTCGGCTGAACGCGGACCATGATGTTATCGGTGAGTGACGTAGTACCGGACATTAGATGAACTCCTTGGCCTTTAGGAGGCTGTTCTTGAGCGCGTCCACTTCGGCCAATGTGTTGT
Source organism: Pseudobdellovibrionaceae bacterium (assembly GCA_913776405.1). Taxonomy (GTDB): domain Bacteria; phylum Bdellovibrionota; class Bdellovibrionia; order Bdellovibrionales; family JAMPXM01; genus CAJYOV01. Next base: position 6,531 of record CAJYOV010000106.1, on the reverse strand, counting down.
AAATCGTGAAAGAAGCTCGAGCCGTCGCCGGTACGCCAAGTTTGCGCATGAGTGGCTGACAGCAGTGGTGACCCGCTCTGATCGCGACACCCTGTTGGTCGACAAGTGCACCGACATCAGACGCATGGGCGCCTTCGAGGTTAAAAGAAACGAGCGACGTTTGCTCTTTCGGTGAACCGATGATCGTCAGAGCTGGAATTTCCGAAAGAGTTGATTTCGCGTAAGCCAAAATCTCTTTTTTGTAGGCTTTGATATCTTCGAAGCCCAGGTTCATGACGTAGTCGATACCTGTCTTCAATCCAACCGCGTCCGCGATAGCAGGTGTACCGGCCTCAAATTTGTGAGGAACGGCCGCCCAAGTCGTTTTCTCCCAAGTTACTTCGGAGATCATGCTGCCGCCGCCCTGATAAGGTGGCATCGCTTCGAGAAGTTCAGCTTTCCCGTAGAGAACGCCGATGCCGTAAGGCGCATAGATTTTATGACCAGAGAAAGCGAGGAAGTCGCAGTCCCACGCGGTGACGTCAACTCGCTGATGCGAAACTGCCTGAGCGGCGTCGATCAAAATTTTAGCGCCCTGTGCATGAGCGGCTTCGACAAATTTCTTTACGGGTACGATCGTGCCGAGCACGTTCGACGTAGCCGTAATCGAAACCATTTTCGTTTTCGAGCTCAAAAGCTTCGTGTAAGCGTCGTAATCCAGATCGCCGTGCGCATCGATCGGAATCACACGAATGAGTGCGCCCGTCTTTTCGGCGACAATCTGCCAAGGCACGATGTTCGAGTGATGCTCAAGTTCTGACAAAAGAATTTCGTCGCCGGCTTTCAGATTCGCTTCACCCCAAGAGTGAGCGACCAGATTGACCGACTCGGTCGTACCGCGCGTGAAGATGATTTCGTTTTTGTCTCGAGCACCGACGAAGTTACGAACCGTTTCGCGAGCATCCTCGAACGCGATCGTGCCTTGCTCAGCGAGGTAGTGAGCCCCGCGGTGCACGTTCGAAGTCTCGAGATTGTAGTAGCGAGAGATACGATCAATGACGACCGTTGGCTTGAGCGTTGAAGCCGCGTTGTCGAGATAAACGAGTGTCTTGCCGCGAATATCGCGAGTCAGAATCGGAAATTCAGAACGGATTTTTTCGACATTAAGCATGTGAGCCGCCTGAATCCTGGCCGAGATTCAAACTTTGAAGAGCTTTATCCACAGCTCTGATCGCACCCTCACGCAAAAATTCATTCCGAATTCGGAAGGCGACGTCTTGAGCGAATCCACGAGCCAGCATCGCTTTCGCCTGCGCTTCAGGAATCGCGCGAGCACGCAAGTAGAAGATATGCTCAGGATCCAACTGTCCAATCGTAGCGCCATGCGAAGCTTTCACGTCATCGGCGTCGATTTCGAGCTCGGGTTTTGCGTCGGCTTCAGCGCGTTTACTTAAAAGGAGGTTGTTGTTGAGCTGAGCCGCATTCGATTGCTGCGCATCTCGATGGATACGAACACGACCATTGAACACAGCGCGCGAGTCGTCGGCCAAGATCCCTTTATAAAGCTGCGAGCTAAGGGTCTGCGGCGCAATGTGCTCAACCGTTGTCGCATGATCAGAGTGGCGCTTGCCATCGACGATGTATAAGCCATCCAGAAGTGCTTCGGCCCCTGGCTCCATCAATCGAATCTCAAGATCCTCGCGCGTCAATCGGCCAGAAAGCGATAGCTGGTAAGTTTCCATGAACGAGTCACGCGCTTGAGTGATGCGAGTCATACCAAGTTGTGCCGCTTCGGACCGCGTCGCATTCACTCGCAAATGCGAAACGCGAGCGCCAGGCGCAACTTGCATCGATGTTACCGGCACCGTCAAAGTTCGACCTTCGCCATTGAAATATTCGACGAACGCAACTTCAGCGAGTTTCTCAACTTTGATCTCGATCTGAGTTGAAGCGACCGTTAACACCGACAAGCTTTCGCCGCCAATTACGTAATTCGTAATCACGATTGGTTTCTTAAGCACGGTCTTTGCTGCAATTTCGACTTCAAGAATTTCGCTGACAAATGTCGAAGCGATTTTGTCTTGAGCTGCGAGAGTATTCGCAGCTTGCGACGCTTGAGGTTTGGTCAACGGCTTCTGACGAATGGTTACGCCGTCGATCGATGTTTGCGACCAACCCGGAATGAAGCGACCGTTCAGGAGAACGATCTCGCCTGCTTTCTCGCCTTCATATTGGCTGAAACGCGTGCGAGATGGCAGATCTTCGGCCTCAAGCGATTCCGCTAGTTCCCACGAGCCTTCGAGGAACGATTTCAGATTTGTGTATTTCCAACGCTCAGTCCCCCGCGTCTCCGTGAGCACGGCGTCTCGAGTTTGAGATGTCAGTTCGGACCTTGAATCGCTCACTGAAGCAACCAATCGTAGCCCTTATCCTCGAGCTTGAGTGCTAACGACTTATCGCCAGTTTCGATGATCTTGCCACCTGCAAGAACGTGAACGTAGTCAGGAACGATGTAATCCAACAGGCGCTGGTAATGCGTGATCAGCAAGATCGCGTTGTCTTTCGATTTCAGCTTATTCACACCGTCTGCGACGATACGAAGTGCGTCGATATCGAGACCGGAATCGGTCTCATCGAGGATCGCGAGTCTCGGCGAGAGAACCGCCATCTGCAGAATTTCGTTCCGTTTCTTTTCGCCGCCCGAAAACCCTGTGTTTACAGCGCGGTCCATGAACTTCTCGTCCATCGAAACGAGTTCCATTTTCTTACGCACGAACTTCTTGAACGCCTCTTCACTCATCTCTTCCGCACCTTGGTGCTTCGAGATTGCATTGAAAGACGTGCGAAGAAACGCTTCGTTGCTCACGCCGGGAACTTCGATCGGGTATTGGAATGCGAGAAAGACGCCTTCTTTCGCACGTTCATCCGGCTCCATTTCAAGGAGATCTTTCATTTTAAAGTTCACTTCATAGTTCACAGAACCGCTTGTGACTTCGTAAGCAGGATGGCCCGCGATGATTTTCGAGAGCGTCGATTTGCCGGAGCCGTTCGGCCCCATGATTGCGTGAACTTCGCCAGGCTTAATCGTGAGGTTCAAACCTTTTAAGACAGCTTTGCCATCCACAGAAGCTTGAAGGTCTTTAATTTCGAGAAGATTCATCCGACGCTATTCTCCAGTTTCATTTCAATAAGTTTTACGGCTTCGACCGAAAACTCGAGGGGCAATTGTTTAAACACGTCTTTGCAGAAGCCATTCACCAGCATTGAGATCGCCGCTTCTGAATCGAGACCGCGCGATTTTAGATAGAAAAGCTGATCTTCGCTGATACGCGAAGTCGTGGCTTCGTGCTCAAGAATCGCAGTCTCGTTTTTGACTTCGATATACGGCACGGTCGTCGCGTTACATTTGTCGCCGACAAGCATCGAATCGCACTGCGAGTAGTTTCTCGCGCCAGCGGCTGAAGGCATGATTTTAACTTGGCCACGATACGTGTTTTTCGAGTGGCCCGTCGAAATCCCTTTCGAGATAATCGTGCTCTTGGTGTTTTTGCCGATGTGGATCATCTTCGTACCCGTATCCGCCTGCATTCGGTCGTGAGTCAGGGCTACGGAATAGAAGGCACCTTGTGATTCTTCACCAAGAAGAATGCAGCTTGGATACTTCCACGTGATTGATGAGCCCGATTCGACCTGAGTCCAAGAGATCTTCGAGCGTTTGCCTTGGCACTTTCCACGTTTCGTTACGAAATTGTAGATGCCGCCGCGACCTTCTTTATCGCCTGTGTACCAGTTCTGTACGGTCGAGTACTTGATCTCGGCATCGTCGAGCGTCACGAGCTCAACGACGGCTGCGTGAAGTTGATTTTCATCGCGCTGTGGGGCCGTGCAACCTTCGAGATAATTTACGAACGAGCCTTCATCAGCCACGATCAGCGTGCGCTCGAATTGACCCGTTTCGGACGCGTTGATCCGGAAGTAAGTTGAAAGATCGATCGGGCAACGAACGCCTTTCGGGATGTAAACAAACGAACCGTCCGTGAAGACTGCTGCGTTTAAAGCTGCGTAGTAGTTGTCCGTGTAGGGAACGACGGTACCCAAGTACTTCTTAACCATTTCAGGGTGCGTATGGAGCGCTTCAGAAATGGAGCAGAAAATGACACCGACTTTTTCGAGATCTTTTTGATGAGTGGTCCCGATCGAAACGGAATCGAAGACAACATCGACCGCAACGCCGCTGATTCGCTTTTGCTCGCTGAGAGGAATGCCGAGACGCTCAAACGTCTTCACCAATTCTGGATCGAGATCGTCCATCGACTTTGGACCTTCGGTCTTCTTCTTCGGTGCCGAGAAATAGACGATGTCTTGAAAGTCGATCTTCGGATACGTCACGTTCGCCCACGTCGGTTCTTCCATCGTGAGCCAGTGGCGATACGCTTTCAGTCGGTATTCCAGCATCCACTCAGGCTCGTTCTTTTTAGACGAAATGAGACGGATGATGTCTTCATTCAAACCGCGCGGAACGGTGTCGGTCTCGATGTCTGTAACGAAACCGTATTTGTAGCTCGTATCGATTTCAGTTCCGCTTGAAGTGAATTTGTTTTCGCTCACAATTCAGTCCTAACTTCTTGCTCGAGAGTCGGAGCGGCCTGAGGGGTTTGGCGCGCTCGAGGTTCTAAAAGTTCAGCAACACTCAAGCCTTTGTAAAACTCAAGAAGCCGACGATTCAATGTGGTCACAGGTGAAATGATGTTGCAGGTGCCGCGCATTTCGCAGCCGGCGTCTTTTTCTTCATCAAGACAACGAGCAACTGCGACAGGCCCAAGCAACATCTCAGTCAAATCGTGAAACGACAAACGAGCCAGATCGCGCGCGATCATGTAGCCGCCGTGTGCGCCTTGCTCTGATCGAAGAACGCCCTTTTGCGCGAGGACCTGCATCACACGTGAAGCGGCCTCGAACGGAACACCGTAGGTCTGCGAAAGCTCTTTCACAGAAGTGAGCTCACCCGGGGTTTTAGCGCGCATGTGCTTTAGCCCGATCAGCGCGTACTCAACCTTGCGATTTAATTTGTTCATTTTGACCTCGGCGTCCGGTAAGACTCTCGATATCAGCCCGTTAACTCAATGAAAGTGTGCTGAAAACTAATCGAGAATGGCCCCTTACGTCAATTCATATACGATCTTTTTTGTCGTATATAACTGGACCCTAACTCGGTTGGCTGTTCAAGGAATTGCCCGTCGTAACAGGAACTTAAGAAGATGCGTGACGCACTTAAAAACTTTGTTCTAGCAGTCCTCTCGGTCGTAATGCTTCTTGGAATAGGCTGGATTGTCGTTCGCAACCGAGCGCTCTCAAAACCCCTACCCCAGCCTTTTCCTCATAAGATTTTGGCGGCTACCGAGGCGACTCATCCCCTCATTGTCGCTCTTCGTGGGGATTCAGCCCACTTCCCACCGAACTCGAAAGCAGCCTTCGAAGCCGCGGTGGCGGTTGATCCAAATGTCGTTCTCTGGGTTGACGTCTACTCGACCGGCGACAACGAACTCGTCGCCTGGTCAACGAAAGATCTTTCGCAACAGACAGACGGCAAAGGTTGGGTCAATTACGAGAAACTCACTGATATTCAGAAGCTCGATGCCGGATACAACGTTTCATTCGATGACGGCAAAACATTTCCGTTTCGCGGTAAAGGCTTTCGAGTCGAACTTCTGAAAGACGTGTTGGCTGCCTATCCAGATCGTCTCTTCGTCGTGAACTTCATCGATTACAAAGAAGGCATGCGCGAGACGGTTGCAAAGATCTTCGATGAAACGAAAGCAGGCGAGCGCTCGCTCGTGACGAGCCCGGAAAACGGCATTCTGAAAGATCTGCGTGAAGACCACCCGACCTGGATCTTCGGTACGTCTCAGGCTCAAGTGACACGCCTTTTACTTTTAGCGGATATCGCGTTGGCTGTCGCAACGCCGATGAAAGGCGACATCTTCGTTTGGGATTCTTCAAGCCCAGTCTCGCGGCTGACCGACTCTGCGTTTGCAGAAGTCGAACGTCGCCAGATGAAATCGTTTGTGACGCTTCAAAAAACGGACAACATTCAAGACTGGAAGAAAAAGGCAAGCGCCCTCGTGAGCGACGACCCCGCTTGGCTAAAAGCAGAAGTCGCGAAGTGACTTGGTTATTAGAGAGGGCGCTTACTTTACCGTCGCGCCTTCGATGATATCGACAGCAACGAGATAGATCCGCTTGATCGGTCGTTCTGTCGGGCCGACCTTGACGGCCGCGATTTTTTCAACAACGTCCATCCCGTCTTCAACTTCACCGAAGATCGTCATGTTTTGATCGTCAAACGACGGCATCTCTTTTGTCGTTATGAAGAACTGGCTGCTGTTGGAATCTTTAATTGTCTTTAAGCCACTTGGATCACGCTGCGGAGCCATGGCGACAAGACCGGGCCGATTGAATTTCATCATCGGCTTCACTTCATCCGGAACACGTGCAATATCGCCTGCCGTTCCGCGGCCCGTTCCAAATGGACATCCCGTCTGAATCAGGTAG
>CAJYOV010000105.1 GCA_913776405.1 Pseudobdellovibrionaceae bacterium | reverse complement strand
ATATGATCGAAGTGTTGTTTGAACGGACTCATGAACACTGAGCCTTGAAAGATATGCGCCTTCAGACTCGCCGTCTTCTCGAACTACATCTTTCATAAGAAGGTAATTGTTTGGCCCGGATACCGACCAGAGAAAGTTAGCTTGTAGTTGCTCAGCTTCCTCAGTCAGGCCCGAAGAGACAAGGGATTGAATCTCCTGCTCTACGTTGCCGCCTACAGGGATTGCCGGAAAAGAAGCACCGGAGCCGATTAGAAAATTTATGTTTCCTGATTGAAACAGTTTGATCAGCTGTTGACGAATAGCTTCAGAATCGTTTTCGACATCAAGCATAGTTGCCATTGTATTCTCAAGCCTCCGAATCAAAACTAGTTTCTTGAGACCGCAGATATACGGCAAGTCTATGCGCTATACCTGGACGACTTTCAGACCTTCGTAAATGCGGCGGTTTAGACGCGTAAACCTCGCGCAAGACCTAGACGCGATCAAATTGCGCTTGTCAGAGAAGAGTTTGGCTAACTCGTTATTGAACCAACTCGGCTATCGCTCATAAGCTGGTAACCTACCGATAAACGAAAACAACGCAGCTCATGGTACGATCGACGTATCTAAAGATCGACCTACTTTGATCAGCGAACCCAATGTGTTCAAGAATCGACTTTCATACTTCAACGCGGATCACGATCTAAGAAGGCACTCGTGAATCTATCCAATTATGCATAAACTACGAGTCTACTTGAGCATGAAAACGAACCGCAGGATCACGGAAAGCCGTTATTGTTCGGACATGCATTTGCGGTCTTCGATGCGCGACTCCTATAGAGATCTAGCTAAACTCCAACAAACCCCGCCCAAAACCCCGCCCCCTCATCTACAACCCCAAACCTCTTCCGCACCAACTTCCGCACCACCGTCTCCGTTTGCGGTGGTGTCTTCGCGAAGTAATCCAGTGCTTCAACGAAGACGCGCGGTTCATGCGCATGAAGTGACTCCAAGTATTTCACCGCGGAGCCAGCACTGAACTCGAACCCCGCGCGCTCCGCAAAACGTGACGGCACACCCGTCCACACGGCGGCGTCGCAGCCCGAGCGTTCTAAAAACGAAAAGATCTCCTGCTGCAACAGGCCCTTCGGTGTCATGCGGAGATCGAGGGCGCCGATCATGCCGTAGTCCGGGCATTCTTCGCGTTCGCGTAAGTTCTCGATGGCTTCTTCTAAACTGTGAGTCTGAAGCACATTCCAATAAGTGCGAACAGGCGCGGACTCTTCGTGCACAACTAACGTGAGTTTTCCGCTGACGGGGATGTCTGCGAATTCTACCGGGAGCAAAGGCCCGTCGGGATGCCACAGTGAATTCTCGGCGGTGAGGAGCTGTTTGCGCTCCCAGACGAGGGAGCCCCAGGCGATGACGGCGATTTTTTGTTCGGAGCGGTTCATATCGAGTGACAGTGTCTCGCGGCGTTGATCTGATTAGCAAATCACTCGAGGGGGTTGCCGTGATCTCTAAATATTTTGTGCTAGCAATTGTGGCGATTGGGCTAACAGCGTGTTCAGAGAACCATGAACCAAAAACGCAGCATGAACACACACCACACGTGTTCCCTGATGCGTCGGCGCAAGAAATCATGGCGTACATGGCGGCCGAGCCTGAGATTGCGACTTCAGCTGAAACAATCAAAGCGGCAGACGATTTAAAAGACGTGATCGACATGGGTCAGCGAGTCTACGCATGGCTTGATGTTGTGAACGCGAAACGCGCGGCTGATCAAAAACTTTCGTTCTCAAACAAAGAGAATGTGAAAGCTTACCCGATCGAAGCACCAAAAATTTATAACGCCGAGTTGATCCGCACCGAACACAAGGACGCTGTCGCGAAAACGCCAAAGGCGATGCTCGCTGTGCTTCAAGCAAAGACAGCGCTGCCAGAAACATTGCCCGTTTCAGATAAAGAGTTTTTAGAAGCAGGCCTTCTTGTTTCGTCGGCCTACGATGGTGCCGCTCGCTGGATCATGATGCAGAACTATCTGCCGTCGCTCCGCCAAGATCAGGTGAATGATGTGCGTGGTTACGTTTATTTCATGAAGGTCAAAGATGTGGAAAACCTTCTGGAAAACTTTAAGAACCAGACGGAGCAAACAAAGGCCGAGATCCGCGAAGCCCTCACACAGATGTGTTTGAACAACCAGATCTACGGTTCATACCGCAAATGGTGCGCAGACTCAGTCGCTACGGCAGAGAAAAACGACAACCTCTACAACAACTACAAGCGCAACCTCATGCGCGCGCAGTACAAATACGAAAACTACTTCAATCTCGATCGTTGGCTCATGCGTGACGACATCGAATGGACATCGAAAGATCCGAAAACACTTCACTACCCGTTCTTACAACCGGCCGAGTCGAACATCACAGCCTACCTTCGCGACAATATCGAAGACGAATTCAAGATGGCAGGCTTTCAGCTAAAGCTTGATTTCACGACGATGAACTCAGAGGGCCTCTCGCGACTCGAATATCAGACAGGTGTAACACCGCATGCTTTCAAAGGCCGCATCGTGATGGACAAGAACGAGCCGATCACCGAGTGGTCGAGCCAGTGGACGATCCGCCATGAATTCGGCCACTTGTTAGGTTTCACCGACTGCTACGTCGAGTTTTACGACGACAGTAAAGACGCCATCGTGAACTACCAACTCGATGTAACCGACATCATGTGTTCACGTCGCGGAGTCTTTCAAAAGCATCACTACGACCGACTGAAGGCTGCATACTTCAAGTGAGCGAAAGCTAGATCAACGCGAGCAGAGGACCTGGACGTGACTGTCAGTCTCCTCGCGTTGATTTTTAGAGCAACATTTAAGCTTTCGTTAAGCCGCTGCGCTCGCAGCTAATGAATGAAACAGGACTAGGCATCCGGTACCGAACCGTTACGCTTAAGAGCTCATGCTCCAGCTAGAAAGCGCTCGTTACGAATCGACAGTTTTGTTTTGCGATATCAGAGGCTTTACCGCGCTCTTCGATAACCGCGATCCTGGCGAAGCAGTCACGTTTGCGAATACGGTTATCGCAAAACTTGCCGACGAAATCGAAAAACAAAATGGCGTTGTCGACAAATTCACGGGCGACGGTTTCTTAGCTCATTTCGGTATTACTCAAGCCAACGATTCGCACGCTCTTGCCGCGTGCCGAGCCGCACTCGGTATGAGAAAAGCGCTCGCGACGATCAATCAGCAGAGGCACCTGAGCGATCAACCGGTTCTCTCGATCGGAATCGGAATCAACACTGGACCTGTCGCAGCTGGATTCATCTCAATCGGCAAAAAAAGCGAGTTCACGGTTTTGGGTCGATCGGTCAACATCGCTTCGCGGATCGAGAATCTCACCAAAGATTTTAGCGTCGATTGTTTAATTGCCGACTCTACAGCGAAACTCGTTGAGTCCGAACTCATGCTTCAAAAAATGCCCGAGCGCCAACTCCGCGGCGTGAATGAAAAAGCCTACGTCCACTGGCTTTTACCGATGAATAACCGAACCGCACACTAAGAACGAAAGAAAACGGCCCATGCAGATCTTCGATCAAACGAACCGCATCACGACAGAAGCTCTCACTGAACTTAAGCAACACGCTGATATGATCGACTGCGAGTGCCCGACTCACTTGATCGCAATCCTGGAACAGATTCGCTCGTTTGAGAAATACTCGTTCTCGTGCATCGAAAAGTATCCAGAAGATGCGAAGACACACGCATGGCTCGTGGAGTCAGCAAAAAACCTAGACCACATGATCTCAAACACAATCGCGCAGCTCGCACGGTTTGAGGGGTTCATCGATTCGAACAACAATTTTGTTGCGCGCCCGAAATAGCTCGATAGCCTTGAAGGCGTGAAAACCTCATCGCTGAAACTGATCGCCACAGCTGCTCTAAGCCTGACTCTCACAGGATTTTCTGCCTGCGTTTCAACGCCAAATCGCGCCCCTTCAGCCGACACGTCAAATGCGGGTCTTGCACCTCAAGCGATGAATGGTAAAGAGCTCGATCAGCCGGCAGCCTGCCCATCTGGCCAATTCTCAAAACGCGTCGGTTACTCGATTTGCTTCAACAACACACACAAGCAAGCGATTTGGGTTTCTTACGAACTCACTCGCGACCATCTCGACCACCCTGTCACAGGTCGCACAGATGACTTCATGGCCGATCAGGAATTCAATTCAGCGCAGCCCACCGACTTCTACGGCACGATTTACGAACGCGGACACTTAGCGCCTTCTGCCGACATGAAGTGGTCGCAACAAGCGCAAGAAGAATCTTTCTCGATGGCGAACATGACACCGCAAACGCATGCGATGAATCATGGCCGCTGGAAAGACCTCGAAGACCAAGTCAGAAACTGGGCGCGCAAATTCGGTCGCGTTTATATCGTCATGGGCCCGATGCTCGACGATTCACTTCCGAAAGTTGGCAATTCTGGTGTCTCGATCCCGAAAGCACATTTCAAATGCGTGCTCGCACTCGGCAATCAAACGGCCGTGACAGGTGAATCCGGCACGAAGTCGATTTGCTTCATCATTCCGCAAGAACCGACACAACCACTCACGGCCTACATTCACACAGTGAACGAAATCGAAGAGGCCACGGGTCTTGATCTCTTCGCCGCACTCGATGATTCGATCGAAGAGAAAGTTGAATCGACCGCGTCGCTCGATGAGTGGATGCGCGGGCTTTCGATGAAGCCGTTTCTCAACAGTTCACGCCCTCAAAAAGCACCTCAGAATAGCCGCAACCGATCGAACGCACTGAACGCGGAAGTTAGTTCAAGCGAGCCCGCGCCGCAGAAATCCGCAGCTACCTCCGCAGAAGCTTTCAAGTGCGCACCGAAAACGTGTAAGCAGATTCAGTCCTGCGCTGAAGCCAAATTTCTTCTAAACGAATGCGGCTTAAAACGCCTCGATAGCAACGGCGACGGCGTTCCGTGCGAGGCTCTTTGTCGTTAAGAAACCTACACAAATCGAGAACTTAGCCCGCGAAAAGTACCGTTTCGCGCGCTCTTTTTTGGCCCTTTTTCAGGGTCTGAAGCGTCGACCCCTAGTCACGTCGATTTAAACCTGAACCCCCGTAAAATGCCGGTGGCCATCTTCTTGCGTTAGATTTCCTCGATACTTTTGAGGATTGAATGTCTCCAAACTGGCTTTTCGCTCTCATTTT
>CAJYOV010000104.1 GCA_913776405.1 Pseudobdellovibrionaceae bacterium | reverse complement strand
GCCGCAGCGACCGTCGTGCAAGTCGGCGGCGTCACAGCCGCAAACGTCGCGTCAGGTGCAAACTTGGCGAACGCTGCAACCGCCGCGAACACGGTCGACACGATCGTAAAACGCGATTCTGCAGGCAGCTTTGTTGCGAGTAGCGCAACACTCAACAACTCGTTGAAATTAAGAGACGGCGCAGCGGGTGGCACAGTCACCGTCGCTGCACCCACAGGTTTCACAAGCTACGGCCTCACTCTCCCAACGACTGCGGGCACAAACGGCTACTTGCTCACGACAAACGGCTCAGGCGTTCTGTCGTGGACAGATCCTGCTTCACTCGGTAGCGTCTGGTCCCTAAATTCTGGAGACGCGTATAGGGCTACGGGTAAGGTTGGTATCGGAACGTCTACCCCTTCGGACGATTTGACCGTATCAAAAAGTGACTCTGGTACACGCGTTAGAGTTATTAATACAGATTCGACCGCGGCTCGTTATCCCGGGTTGTCTTTGCAAAACTACAATGGCGGATTTGCGGGTTATCCGGGTTTGAGTTTGATAAATGGACGAGGTTCATCGTCTTCGCCCGCTGCTACTGTCTCGGGCGACATTCTTGGATCCATTTCAATGATGGGTGTCGACTCTTCCGGCACGACGCCTGTCGGCGCGAGAATCACATCAACGGCAGCCGAAACATTCAGCACTGGGTCCGGGGCTAATCTGCAGTTTTTCACCACTCAGACAACCACGACTAGCCCCGTGGCGAGAGTTACAATTACCAGTGCAGGCGCTGTAGGTGTCGGCACGACGACACCTGCGACAAAACTCGATGTTGCAGGAACACTCAAAATCGGAAGTGGCGGTGAGGCGTGTGTTGCCGGTATAAACGGCGCGCTACGTTTCTCTTCGAGCAAAATCCAATTCTGTGTCGGCACGACGTGGACTGATCTGGCAAGTGGTGGCTCGGGAGCAACAAACATCGATGGATTGAGTGATGCGATTTCAAACTCAACTCGTCAAACAGTGTACTTGGGTGCCAACTCGGGCGCAGCCTCCACGACCGGCACATCGAACGTAGGCGTCGGCATCAATGCGGGGCTGAACATAACGACGGGTAGTGAAAACGTTGTCTTAGGTCGAGATGCTGGTCTTGGGATTTCAAACCAACAGAACAACATCTTTATCGGTTCTGATTCTGGATACGCTTTGAAAGCAGGTACCGCTGGAAGTTACAACGTAGGAATCGGTCGCGCTGCCATGTTTACGAACACGGGCGATACCGTGGGCGCTTACAACGTCGCAGTCGGTATGGATGCGATGAAGTACGGCGGTTACGGTAACGACAACGTTGCTGTTGGAGCAGGTGCTGGTGCCGGAACGAAAGGTGTCGATTCAGTCTACATCGGCTCGGGTGCTGGTAGCGACAACTTGGGCGACAACTCAGTGGTAATCGGTAAAAATGCCGGCTGGGTTTCAACGGCAGCGGCCGACAACAACGTCTTAATCGGTAAAGAGGTCTTCTTTACAAATGGCGGTGCCAACACGGGCGCGAACAATACGCTGGTCGGCGCTTTCTCTGCTGCTGCCAACCAAGCTCATACTGGGAGCAACAACGTTACACTTGGTGCCTACACACTGAATGCTGTCACAAGCGGCGCGAACAACACGATCCTCGGTTACAATTCTGGTAACACGCTCACATCCGGCGGCTCGAACATTCTCATCGGTTCGAACATCCAAACTCCGAGCGCGACGACCAGCAACTACGTCAGCATCGGCAACTTAATCTATGGAAACACTTCGACATCACGAGTCGGTGTTGGAACGGCGTCACCTGCGTACACGCTCGACGTTGCAGGCACGATCAACGCTACCGGCTTGAAAGTAAACGGTACAGACGTGCCGACAACTTCAGGCCCGTGGGCGAAGGTCATCAACGACATCAATTACACAGGCGGCAACGTCGGTATCGGCACGACTACGCCTTCGGTAGCGCTAGACGTGGTCGGAGACATTCGATCATCGCTCGGGATTTACGCACCAAATGGGTACTTATCAAGGAACTTAGGCGCTACAAATAACGCTGCAGCACCGACATACAGTTTCATTTACTCAGGCGATACGGGCTTCTTCGAAGCGGGCGGCGCTGGAAGTCATGCGGTTGGCGTTTCGACGGCGGGCGCAGAGCGTATGCGTATCGATCCGAACGGCTATGTCGGGATTGGTACGTCCACGCCAACCGGAGCGCTGCATGTTGTAGGCGGAACCGCAGCTGCATCAACTGCGGGAAGTAATATCACTCTGAAAGCTCAGGACGGTGGTACAGGCAACATGAACGGTGGCAGCATCGTGCTTACACCAGGCGCGAAATCAGGCACGGGAATCGGCGGTTCAATCGCCATGAGTGGCGACGCCTATCTTTCAGGTAACGACGGCTCGTTCAGTGTTAACGAGATCATCAGCAGCAACAACGGATCAACGACAGTTAGTTCCTTCACAACGACCATATCCAACACACCTGCGGCGAACGCAGTCTTTGCAAGTGTTGGGAGCCAAATTGTCTACAATAGCACAACGAATGCTTCGACAAACTCGGTGCTTGCTTTTAATGGCAAGACCACGGTCTTTGGTAACTCGATTCAAGACGCTCTGGGTGGTCGATTCGTAGTCGACAACATCAGCTTCTTTGGCGGCACGATTACAAATGCGAAGGCGGGGGAGTTCGCCGTTACGGGCTCCAAGCCAATTACGAACGGCTACGGCGTTTACGTGGGCTCGATTTACGCGACAAACAAATACTCGGTTTATGCCTCAGACTCTACAGCACCCAGTTACTTCGCAGGCCGCGTAGGTGTCGGCACCACAGCACCAACTGAAAAGCTACACGTCGTCGGAAACGTACTCGCTGATGCCTACATCAGTACGTCGGATCGTCGATTGAAGAAAGACATCACTCCGATTCAATCGGCGCTTGAGAAAGTGATGCGGTTGAACGGCGTAGCTTATCGTTGGATCAAGCCGGTGAGTCCTGAGGCAGATCGTGATCAGTTGGGCTTGATCGCGCAAGATGTTGAGCTCGTGTTTCCGCAGGCGGTCACGCAATCGAGTGATGGTTACAAGCGTGTGAATTACCCAATGCTTGTCGCGCCGATGGTCGAGGCCGTAAAAGAGTTGAATGCGTCGAATATTGCGAACGCAAAGACGAACCACGACCAGGATCGCAAGATCGCTTCGCTCGAGGAACGCGCAGCAACCGCTGAAGCGAGAGTGAGGCAACTTGAAAAACAGAATGCCGAATTTGAAGCGCGCCTTCGCGCACTCGAGAAGACTTTAAGACCGGCAAAATAAACCGCGCAACTGGACCTTAGATCGGTCTTAATCACGCTCTCTTACTATCGGATTATTTTGAGTCATAAAGGTTAAGGGCGTCTTAATCGGGACCGATACGTTAGATGTGGAACGTCGTTGGCATAAGCTAGTTAAAATTTGCATCCTGATTTCCTCATGTCTGGCCGCTGCTTTTCTTTGCGGTGTTTCGACGTCATTTGCATCGTCTGATGCCGGAATCACTTATCAAGGCCGCATCTTGAAGCCAGACGGAAATCCTCTTGCGGGCGCGAACGTTCAGTTCCGCTTGCAGATCCGCACACCAGGCTCGCAAAACTGTTTGATGTTCGAAGAAGTGCAATCGCAAGACATGCGATTATCGAACGGAAGTTTTTCTCTCACGATCAACGACGGTTCGGGCACGCGTACGGATACGACCACACTTGGTCTCGATAAAGTGTTCTCGAATCGTGGCTCTTACACGTTCGATCCTGCCACGTGTGCCATCGGAAGCAGCTATACACCGAATTTAGACGATGGCCGAAAGCTCGTGGTCTATTTCAAAGACGAGACAATGTCGACGTGGGAACCTATGCCCGCGCAACGTGTAAATTACGTCCCATTTGCAATTGAGTCGCGACAGATCTCTGGATTCGGAATTCAGAATCTTCTCCGCGTCGAAGAGTCTGATGGAACGCTAACTTCAATTTCGCCTCTCTCTAACGCGAACTACGATGCGTTGAAACTTCTCGTAGCGGGGACATCGAACCTTTATGAGCGCGCGGGCCGACTCGGTGGCGCCGCGATTTCGGGTGGTGCACCGACAGCCGGTCAAGTGCTCTCGTATAACGGAACGTCGTGGGCGCCGGTAGATCCACTTGCAGGTGTCCAAGCTTTTGCGAAGACAGCGCTTCCAACATGCGGTGCAAATCAGTTTTTAAAAGATAATGGCTCCGGTCTTCTGACATGTGTAACGGCCGCTTCCTCGGGCGGTACGGTCACGTCAGTTGCAACCGGCACAGGTCTCACGGGAGGCCCGATCACGACTTCGGGAACGATTGCTCTTGCAACTGTAGGTTCAGGTGGCACCGGCTACAAGGTTACTTACGATGCCTACGGGCGCGTATCTTCGGCGACCTCGATCGCCGAAGCCGATGTTCCGACACTAACGACCGCAGGCAAAGTCGCGGGTTCCGCTATTTCTGGAACGATCGGTAACGGAACGTCGATCAACACTACGGGTGCCATCACGACAACGGGTGCGATCACCGCACCGAGTGCTTCGCTGACCGCAATCGGCACGCAGTCCGTGCAAATTTTTGAAACGACGAACAACTTCAAAGTTACGATTCAATCGCCAGCATCGCTCGGTGCAAACTACTCTTTAACGTTGCCACCAACAGCTGGCGCAAGCGGCCAGGTGCTTACGACGAACGGATCGGGTGTTCTTTCGTGGACGAATCCAGTTTCTGCATCGTCTGCGTGGGTGGATGGCGGCAATACGTTCGGTGCGGCCTCTTCCATCGGGAACAACGACAACTTCGATCTCAATCTTAGAACGAACAACTTGAATCGCATGACGATTCTCGCAAACGGTAACGTCGGTATCGGGACGACGACACCTACCGCAACTTTAACCGTGCCCGGCACCACTGCGCTTGGCGATTTGACGGTTCAGACGAACCGCCTGGTCGTTAACTCAGCCGGAGTTTACGGGCTCAACTATTCGAGCCAAAGCGGTAACGCGACAAACCCGGCCTTCAATTTCTCGGCTGCGGGTGGTCACACCGGGATGTTTTACGCCGGTTCCAATACGCTAGGCTTATCGACGAACTCGGGTGAGCGGATGCGCATCGATGGATCCGGTAATGTCGGCATCGGCACTACTGCTCCGCTTGCGCTCCTCGATGTGAACGGCGCGATCCGCATCGGCACGACACCGACTTGCGATAGCACGGTTCCAGGTGTGATCAGATACGCGGGTGGCAATCTCGATTACTGTAACGGAACGAACTGGCAAACTCTCGGCGTCGCGGGTGCTGGCATCACGGCGCTCACCGGTGATGTCACGGCCTCGGGCTCTGGCTCGGCTGCAGCAACGGTTGCACAAGTCGGGGGCGTCACGGCGGCGAACGTTGCATCCGGTGCAAACTTAGCTAACGCGGCAACAGCTGCGAATACGGTTGGTACGATCGTGAAGCGCGATTCTGCAGGAAGCTTCGTTGCAAGTTCTGCGACGCTCAACAACTCGCTTCTTCTAAGAGATGGGGCGGCGGGTGGAGCTGTCACGATTGCTGCGCCAACTGGCTTCACTAGCTACGGTCTTACGCTTCCGACAACTGCTGGCACGAGCGGCCAAGTGCTTTCGACGAACGGATCTGGAGTTCTCTCTTGGCTTTCGCCAATCACCTCATCCACTGGATTCGTGAATGGCGGCAACTCCTTCGGAGCAGCCGCATCGCTTGGCACGAATGACAATTTTAATTTGAGTTTCAAAACTAATAACTCAACGAGAGTAACGATTCTTCCAAGTGGCGAAGTCGGAATCGGCGTCACGTCGCCGCTGTCGCCGATTCACGTAAAGCAAAGTTCGAATACCGCAGGCATTACGCTCGAAGAATCGGGCAGTTCGCTCTCGTCTCAGTTCTATCAGGATGCCTCGAGTTATTTGACCCTCCAGCGCGGAAACTCATATGTTCGTCTTCGTTCGGGTACGGGTGGTCAGAATCTGCAGTTCCAAACGAACGGCGCGATTCGCATGACCGTAGACGATTCCGGTTACGTTGGCGTCGGCACGACAGCGCCGACTGCGAAGTTGCATGTAGTTGGTGACATTCTGGCGGACGCAACTGGATCGAGTACCGCTAGCCCGCGTTTGCTGGGCGTCTCTCAAACGACCGGTCAAGCATCGCGCTGGTATTTTGGAGACGCGTCGAACGCGATTCAGAATGCTTACGCGTCGAGAATGCAAATGTACTCTTACTGGGGCATCGAGCTCGCTGGTAATAGAGGCATCAACGGTGGACTTGGGTTTCAAACTGGCACCGCAACCGATGCCAGCGTGAACGTAATTAACTCACGCACAACAAGTGTCGGCCTTGCCGTAACCGCGGTTGGCGGTCAAACCGCCAATCTCCAAGAGTGGCGTAACTCTGCGGGTACAGCACTGTCTGTCGTCGATGCTGCAGGAAACTTCGGTGTTGGTAAGACATCGGCTGCATACAAAGTCGATGTTAACGGCGCCGTGAACGCAACTCAGCTCCTAATTAACGGCACGGACATCAGTACAAGCGCTGGCGCGTGGTCTGTTGGCAGCGGGAACGCGTTCCGCACTTCAGGTAATGTTGGAGTCGGCACAAACGCTCCGAGTTTACTCTGCACGCAAAGGCGTGGTCGCTGGCGCCTCGACAACAAGCCCGAACCAGGCAGCGACGATCGGACCAGCAGGCGCAAGCGGCAATTTGAATTATGCACAGGGTTACCTAGGCTTAAACGCCGCGCGTGTCGGCACCAACTGGGTGACCAACTCCGATGGAACTAACAGCGGTGGTGCAATCGCATTCGGTGACATCTGGGGCAACTTTATGGTTGCGCCAATTCCTTCTGCAGGAAACGCAACTCAATCTTTCACCGACACTCAAATGATGTCGAAAGTGCGACTCTCTGTAAGTGCCACGGGCGTAGCAATCAACACGCCAAACGCTGTATCGCCTCTCTCAGTGAATGGCGGTATCTCTGCGGGTACCTACTCCGGCACCGCTGCGCCAGCCAACGGCTTGATCGTGAGTGGTAACGTCGGTATCGGTACATCTGCACCAGGAACGAATCTCGACGTAAATGGTACCATTCTCGGTCGAGCGATGGTGAACGCAGGTTCGTCGGGCCAAAACGGCGCGTTCAACGTTTTCTCAAACACCGGAGCCTTGGCGGGAACGCTCGGCGGAACGACGAACGGCGTTCAGCTCAGCTCCACCTCTGCCGGTAAATATCTTGCGTTCTCCACGAACGACACGGCACTCACAGAACGCATGCGCATCGATTCAACCGGTAAAGTAGGCATTGGTACAACTGCGCCAGGCTACAAACTCGACGTAAACGGTGCGATCAACGCGACACAACTTCTTGTGAATGGCGTTGATGTGAGCAGCGGCTCGAGCCCTTGGACTGTGAGTGGTAGCGATGTTTATCGCTCTGGCGGGAAAGTCGGTATCGGCACGACAGCGCCCCTGTCGCAGCTAGAGGTTGCAAACTATACTGTCGCACCCTCGAGTCAGTATCAGCTGATGGTCTCGAATTACACTGGCGACGGCGGTTCGGCGGGCATTGCATTTAAGCAAACTGACAATGCAGGTGGAGCTACCCATCGTGCGCGCACGCTGATCTCCGCAGTTGGAGGCGGCGCCTTCGGGAATGCTGACTATTTGAGCTTTGCTCTTGGCTCCGCTGCAAATAACACGAGCGATGCCGACCCCGTCACTGACTCGAAACTTGCGATCCGTGTTTCGGGTAACGTCGGGATCGGAACAATTTCGCCAACGGAACGTCTACACGTTGCGGGTAACGTGATTGCAGACTCCTACCTCTACACGTCGGATCGTCGTTTGAAGAAAGACATCACGCCAATTCAATCGGCGCTCGATAAAGTCTTGAGCTTAAACGGTGTGGCGTATCGTTGGATCAATCCAACGAGTAAAGAAGCGGACCGAGATCAGATTGGTCTTATCGCGCAAGATGTTGAGCTCGTCTTCCCAGAAGCGGTTACTGTATCTGCCGATGGCTACAAGCGCGTGAACTACCCAATGTTGGTTGCGCCGGTGGTCGAAGCGATTAAGTCGCTTCATGAATCCAACGTGAAACAGGTTCGCAGTATTGCGTCTCTTGAAGAACGCGCAGTGAAAGCTGAAGCAAAAGTTCAAGAGCTCGAGCGAAAGCTTGAAGCCAAGGATGCTGAGTTCGAAGCGAGACTTCGCAAACTTGAAAGTGCTCTTCGTAAGCAGAAGTAAGAGAGCGCAGCGTGAACATTAAACACGGTACATCCAGAACAGCTCGTTTTCTGAAGCTCGCGATCGCGACTGTCGCGATCGGCGTGGCGTCGCGACAGGCGCTCGCGCAAACGTGCGGAACAGTGCCTTCCGGCATGGCGTGCGTAGCTGCAGGTGCGTCGGTGGATGTGACGGCCTCGATCGATGGTGTCTGCGCAAAGATCACGAACAGTCATGCGTCGGGCAAAGCGATCATGATTCCGCTTCGGACGTCGACGGAGTGGTCAACGTTCCGTTCGAAATCTCCCTCTGGCGTTTCGATCGGTTTGTGTGGAGCACCAGCAGCACCTCAATACTTTGTTTTCACAACTTCGCAAACATGGACGCCGCCAAACGGGTTTGAAACCTCGAAGGCCCTACTGGAATGCGTAGGCGGCGGTGGCGGTGGCTCCAGCTCTGGGGCGGGTGGTGGCGGCGGCGCCTACGACAGCTGGAAACAGACCTTTTTCAATGTCGTTGCCGATACGCTCACAATCACAGTTGGTACTGGCGGCGGCGCTGACGCGAATGGCGGACAGTCTTCGATCGATATCAACGATGGTTTGGGTGGAAGCGTACAAGCCGTCAACGCGTCAGGTGGCGGTCGCGGCAACGGAACTCAAGGCGGTTTGGGCGGCGCTGCAAACCCTTCTACCGGAAATTTTTCTTACGCAGGCGGCAGCGGCGGTTACGCCGATTCTGCAGTTACGGGCAGTAGTGGCGGCGGAAGTGCGGCGCTACCAACGGCGACAGGTTTCGACGGCGGTGCCGCTGGACCGAAGGGCGGGGGCGGTGGCGGTGGCGTCGGCGCTGCAGCTTCGAATGGTCTTTTAGCAGCAGGCAGTGCGGGAGGCACAGGCACTTCCGCAGGAACAGGTGGAACCGCAGGCGCCTCTCAATCTGGCGGCAACGGCAGTATGGGTGGCGGCGGCGGCGGAGGCGCTAGGGGTTCACTTTATTATGCGGGTAATGCCGGGTTCTCGAGACTCATGGCCGGAGGTTCTATCGGGCCTGGTGGCGGTGGCGGCGGTGCGGGTGAAGGCAACGACGATTCAACCGACGGGCGCGCAGGTGGCGACGGATCTAACGGCGGTGGCGGTGGCGGCTCACGAGTTATGCCGCCTGGCCGTGGAGGAAACGGCTTTTGCGTCATCACGTGGACACCGTGAGAGTCTCACTCTGAAACATGGGCCAACGTTTCTTTAAAATTTCTCACAACACGGTGATTGTTCTCACTTCGTAACGTCTCGAAGCCGATGAATCTCACGACGGTCCAACTGAGGGCCTTCGAACGATTCAATCGGAGTCGAAATGAAACGAATCTGGACGCTCAACAAACGACAATCGAAAGCGGCTTTGTTCACGCTTGGAGCGCTTGCGCTTCTTCTCGTCGTTGGATTTCAAAACTGCTCGAAGGTGGGTTTTGAACAAGCGAAAGACTCTCTTCTTTCATTCGGTGATTCGTCTCAGTACGTCTATACAGATCTCAACACTCCAAAAACGTTCAAACCTGATTTCACTTTGAAGCCTGAGAAGCTAGTGCCGACGTTCGAAGGTGGGGCCGCGACTTTGACACTCGATTCGGGTTCAACGTTGAAACTTGCTGGCACAACCGACGGCAGTGTCATCTATACGCCGGCGACTGGATTTCGCGGGACAGAGTCGACAACAATTTACTTAAAAGACAACTACGGCGAGCAGCTCGCAAACAAAGTCACGTTTGTCGTTGCAAACCCGCTTCACGCGCTTCAGCCAGCGATGGCGATTCGCACACCAGGCTGTATCAGCTGTCACGCGAATGTCGCTTCAAGCTTTATTACGGATTTCGGCGCAGGCAACGACTACTTCTTCGCGAAGTCGTACTCCGCACAAGGCATCAACCCACTTCAAGGCGCTGGAGTTTCGATGTACTCGGATCGCATGAGCGGCGAAATTTCGTGGATGACCGCGAAGTTCGGCTCTTCGGTTATCGTGCCGAAAGTGAAACTGGGGTTCGATCTCGCAGGTCACATCAATTCTATTTTGATTCGCGGCGGTGTCTCGTCAAACTTTGTGGCGGCAGCGCAAGCGATGGCCGCAAAATCGACGGCTGAAAATACGCTGTTCGACTACGTGAATGCGGCCGAATCGTCGAAGTCGCCGACCACAGCGTCAGGTCATTCGCCGGCTCTGAGTGTCGTTGAAAAAGACTCTGTTTACATCGGTGCACCGAATGAGGCTTTGCTGATCGCGCGCACGAAGGTCGGAAGCGAGCTGTCGAAGTTTTTCAAGAACTCGAACGCTTCGCCTGAACTCGCAGGTCTCGTCGATAAAGGCAGCTACTTCGAAGCCCAATCGCTGACCTGTGATGGCGATCTTGTCGTTCAGAAACCGATCTATCTCAACAACCTCGTTCTCCGTACGGACTCGGGCTGCCGAATTTATGCAACGAAATCGATCTTCGTGAATGGCCCGATTCAGTATGAACAAATCACGCCGGGTCCATCGAATGAAACCAACCTTCAGCTTGTGAGTTCGTTCTGGATCAACTTCGGAGTCGCAAGACACCACTGCGAGTCGGCATCGAACCCGGGTTGGTACCAACAAAATAATCCAGGCTCGAATCCGATCGACCACCGATTGGATTCTTACGGAGCTCCAACGCGTGAAGCGCAAACGCCAGCCCAAGTTTCAGCAATGACGGCGAGGATGAAATCTGAATTGGCTTTGATTGCAGGATTTAAAGATGCCTCTTGCGAAGCGGGCGCAAAACCGCGTGTTGTCGGGTACGACCGCCTTCTCTTAAACGCACCTCGAGTCGACTCGCGCTACACCGGTCAGTTTAAAGGCGTCTTGATTTCAGAAATCGCGCTCTTCGGTTTGAGCTCGTTCGCTTACACGTACGACCCGGTCTTCAGCCGCGTTGCCGTGCTTCCATTCCTCGAAGTCAGCGATTACTTAAAAGTCGAATAAACTTAAAAAAGGGTTCGAAACGAAAAAAGGCTCAGAAGGACAAACCCTCTGAGCCTTTTGTTTTAGCCGACGGCCGAAGCCCTTAGCTAAACTCGCCGTGATTAACGAACGAGGTTTTTGAATTCCGCGCCTGGGCGGAATTTTGGGTGCCAAGCTGCAGGGATTTTGATCGCCTTGCCAGTTTGTGGGTTACGGCCCATGCGTGCTTTGCGCTTCGCTTTTGCGAAAGTGCCGAAGCCAACGAGTTTCACTTCGTCGCCTTTTTTAACTGTCTTTTTGATTGTCTCGAGAGTTGTGTCGAGGAAACGCTCAGCTTGCGCTTTAGTCATCTTCGTGTCAGCTGCGATCAAGTCGATCAATTCTGCTTTGTTCATGCTGTCTCCCTGGTTGGTAGCGTGTTTAACGAAATCCAACCGTGGTCGAGGAACAACGTCAACAAATTAATTTAATGAAGCACGCCGGGATCGTTACCGGCTTCGAGCGCTGCTTCGAACTCTTCAGGCTCAGGTGGAGTTTGCACTGGGATCGCGTAATTGCCCGAAGCCCACTCACCGAGGTCGATAAGTTTGCAGCGCTCCGAACAGAACGGGCGCGATTTATTTTCGGGCGAATATTCGGCGGACTTCCCGCATGTTGGGCATTTGACGTTCATGACTTGAAACTTACTCTCGCGTCGGCCGGTTCGCAAGAGTGCGCCGGCCATTTGAAGTCATAAGCAAGGTAGAACCTGATCGATGCGTACCGCTTAGAAGCGGTTCAATGTCGTGTTTGCGAAGATCACGCCTTGGTAAACAAGCTGTGCCTGAACGCGGTCAGCGCCCAAATCGCCAGCATCAACAAGCATTACGATGTTCACGACTTTACCGTTTGGTGAAACACCAACGATCTGCATGCCGTTACCGTTGTTATACTTCGAATTCATCGCCTGTTGCGAGAAGCTCAAGTAGTTCGTGTTCGCGTAGTTCGCATTGTATCCGTAGACACCTGGAAGAACCGGAACGAGATCCGTCGGGAAGGTCGAGCCAACACCGATCTGAAGATTCACATTCGCAACGCCTGTCGAGAATGACTTCACGATTGCGAAACCACCGCGTTGAATCCACTGCGCACATGGAGTGCTTGAAAGAGCGGATGTTGCGACAGCACCCATCATCATGCCCGAGTTACAAAGCCCTGCCGCCTGAAAAAGAAGCTGAGCCTGAGTCAGGTTTGTGAAGTTGAGTTGACCGAAATGACGTGTGCCAGCCGAAGAACCGAATTTGATTTCTTCAGTTACGATCTGACCACTCTGACATTGGCCAGAGTTTGCGGCAGTGCCTTGGCCGACGGCGCACTGGCCGCGAGTCAAACAACCCAACTGAGAGTTGTGGACTTGGCCGACTTGGCAGGTGCGAATGTCGACATTCGATCCGAGAGAGCCTGCGCCCGGAGTGTCCGACGAATTTGAGATCGAGCTATTTTGCCCGCAAGCTGCCAAGACAGCCAAGGTCGCAATTGCGAAGGCCTGTACAGCAGATTTTGCGAATGAGACTTTCAACATCTTCATAAGTCACCTCAAGCAGGTCGGTTCTTGAGCCCGTTTTCGGGCCTGCCATCATGGATTCCTTACAGGACCTGTGCCAACCTTCGGTCGAGCGCGTGCGCCAATCTGTGTGGTCTCGGGGCGCTTTTGAACAGGCGCGCTTGACGAGCTTCGGCACTGGTCTTGCGACAGGCGCCCCAGAACGGCACCCTAAGAGACATGGGATTGGATCAATATAAGGAGAAGATTCGAGCTTTCTCCGACCGGGTCGTTGAGGCTCAGCGGCCATTTCGCGTTCTAGACGCGATCAAATGGGATCCCGCGATCGAGGCGGATTTCTTAAAAGGCTCGGGCCGCAGGCTGCCGAAAGTCGATCGCGCCTACTATCAGCGAATTCCATTGGGCTTCGATCCGATGCAAAAGATCACCGAACTCTCTGAACTCGGGCGCGCGCTATATCGAGAATTCGGCGGTCAAGACGACCTCGCCCAACTTTTGATGTCGATGGTCGATCAATATCTCGAGGTCGTCGTTCTTTTGAACGCACGTGGGACTCGTGACTTCTACGAATCGTCTCGCAAACTCTATGGCTCAACTCACGATACGGTTTTCGACGGTCAACTTTCGCTTCTGGATCAAGGTAAGCATCTCGATGCTGTGCTTTCGAGTTTTGAGAACAAGTTTTTGGGGAAGGATTATCCCAAAGATCTTTCGAGTGAAACGGTCGTTCAGATTTTGCGTGAGCGCTTCTCGCGCTCCTTCTTGAATGGAAAAGTGGATGTTCGTATCTCTGACGGGATTGTCGCTGATGCGGCAGCCGGAAGTGACGTCATCAAGATTCGTGAAGGTGCAACGTTCTC
>CAJYOV010000103.1 GCA_913776405.1 Pseudobdellovibrionaceae bacterium | reverse complement strand
AGATCGGCGAGTATCTGATTCAGAAGCGAACGATTGTTCCGTATGCGCAGATTCCGCAGAAGCTTGTTTGGTCGTTCTTAGCGGCTGAGGATGACACGTTCTTCGAGCATCACGGTGTAAACTACGTAGCGATGCTTCGCGCGTTCATCGTGAACTTCACGGCGGGTGAAAAGCGCCAAGGGGCATCGACGATCACGCAGCAGGTAGCGAAGCAACTCTTACTCGCTGACACATCAAAAACGTACACACGTAAAATTCGTGAAATCTTGCTCGCTCAGAAGATGGAAGAGAATCTCTCGAAAGAAGATATTCTTTATCTCTACTTGAACGAAATTTACTTCGGTGACGGCGCTTACGGCGTTGCAGCTGCGGCGGATACGTACTTCCACAAAACACTCGATAAACTCTCACTCGCGGAGATGGCAATCATCGCGGGCCTTCCAAAAGCACCAAGCGATTACTCGCCAACGAAGAATGCGCAGAAGGCAAAAGACCGCCAGCGCTACGTTCTCGGCCGTATGCTGGCGCTTAAGAAAATCAACCAGCAAGAATACGATCAAGCGATCAACGAACCCGTTACGGTCTTCGTCAGCCGCGAGTCACGTCAGATTGCGCCTTACTTTGTTGAGAGCTTGCGCTTGATTCTCGTTCAACTCCTTGGCGCGAAAGCCGTCAATGAAGAGGGCCTTAAAGTTTACACGGGCCTCGATTACAACGCGCAAGTTGCGGCAAACGAGTCGGTTCAAGCCGGTCTGCGCGCTGTCGATAAGCGCCAAGGCTACCGCGGCCCGCTTCGCAATCTTGAAAAGCCTGAAGATCAAGAGAAGTTCCTTCTCGATACGAGGAAGACACTTCAGAAGGATACGGTTCCGAGTCTCGTTATCGAGCCGAACGGAAACTTCGCGCCAGAAAAAGCGCTCGAGATCTACCACAAGAAAGATACCTCTGGTCGCATCGTCGCAAACATCCCGCCCTACGTTCAAAAAGATCAGATCGTCGAAGGTTTGGTAACGAAAGTTGACGATGGCCAAGGTCTTGTGACCGTTCGTTTCGCTGAAGGCCAAGGTCTTATCGACATCTCCGAAATGGCTTGGGCACGAAAGTTCGATACGAACGTGAACTTAAAACGAGCTCCGCAAATCACGAAGCCGTCTGCAGCACTTCGCGCTGGCGATGTGATCCTTGTTAAAGCGGTCGGCGAAAAGTTCACGAAACCAACGGCTACGACGGCCAACAAAAAGAAAGCGCCATCGAAGGGCCAAGAGTATCCAGAGTATGCCCACCTGCAACTGGAACAGAAGCCGTCGGTTGAAGGCGCGCTTCTTTCGTTCGACCAGAAAACGCAAGAGATCATTGCCATGGTTGGCGGCTACGAATGGGTTCACAACAAGAACGAATTCAACCGAACGATTCAAGCGCGTCGCCAAACCGGTTCAAGCTTCAAGACAATTGTTTACGCCTCAGCTCTCGATCGCGGATACACGCCTGGGACGCCCGTTCAAGATGCGCCCTTAGTTTACGAAGGTGAAGACGAGGGCCAAGAAGAAGGTAAGACTTGGAAGCCTCACAACCATGAGCAAAAATTTGAGGGCGACATTCTCTTCCGTCGAGCTTTAATTCGCTCTTTGAACATTCCTTCCGTTAAAATTCTTGAAGACGTTGGCGTCACTTGGGCGCTCGATTACGCTCACCGTTTGGGCGTGTTCTCACCTCTCAACGCCGATCTCTCACTCGTTCTGGGTTCGAGCTCACTGACGCTTTACGAAATGACGAAAGTGTTTTCGCAGTTTGGCAGACTCGGTCAGCGTATCCGCCCGGTCTTGATCAAAAAAGTGGTCGATCGGAATGGCAAAGTCCTGCTTGAGAACGTCTCTCTCGATCGTCGCTTCGATAAAGAAATTGGTCAGGTTGATCGCGATCTAGAAGCAAAACGCACGATTCTCTCAGCGCCTCCAGCGCTCGCGAAATCTCTCGCTCTTGTGAACAAGGCCGAGCCAGGCGAGCCTTGGACAGCGCCGATCTTCGGCTCAGATCCGAATCAACTGATCCGCCCGCAAACGGCGTATCTGATGACCTCGATTCTTTCTGGCGCGGTCAATGAAGCTGGTGGTACAGGCGGCAAAGCTCGAGCGCTCGGACGACCAGTAGCAGGTAAAACCGGATCGACGAACGGCTACTTCGACGGTTGGTTCATCGGTTACACGAATCAGATCGCAACCGGAACGTGGGTTGGCTTCGATGCCGAAAAGAGCATCGGTTTAGGTGAGGTCGGTGGCGACACTGCGCTACCGATTTGGGTAGATTATATGAAATCCGCGCATGAAGGCTTACCAGTTCAAGAGTTCTCAGTGCCTTCGGGCATTGTTTTCGCTAATATCGACGCTCAGACCGGCAACCTCGCTTCGTCGTCATCGGCGAACGTCGTTCGACAAGCGTTCGTTGAAGGAACTGAGCCAAAAACACTCAATGGAAGTCCATCTCTCGAAGATGAGACCGAGTTCCTCAAAAAGGATCTCTCTGAGTGATCTAAGTCAGTAGATCGACTTGTCATCCGCTCTTTCGGACTGAGATTTCGATTTCAGTGCTTCACGAAAGAGCGAGGACCGACATGGCCGATTCAAAAAAATCTGGAGCAGGCGCCGTCGCAGGCGAAAACAGCTTAAAAGCGATCCAGATGTGGGGTGTGAAGCAAAACAACCTCAAGAACATCGATGTTGATATCCCAATCGGTTCATTCACGGTCATCTGCGGCCCCTCAGGCTCTGGCAAGAGCTCGCTTGCCTTTGAGACTCTCTATGCTGAAGGTCAGCGTCGCTACATCGAGTCTCTCTCAAACTATGCGCGCCAGTTTCTAGGCAAAGCACCGAAGCCGGATATCGAAGGCATTCGCAACATTCCTCCGGCAATTGCGATTGAACAAAAAAATACGGTCAAGACGTCGCGATCAACTGTTGGCACAACGACTGAAGTCCTCGACTACATCCGTCTGTTGTTTGAAAAAATCGGTCAGACCCAGTGCCCGACTTACGGGTTCAATATTGATCGTGAGTCTGTTACCGATGCGACTCG
>CAJYOV010000102.1 GCA_913776405.1 Pseudobdellovibrionaceae bacterium | reverse complement strand
GGTCAGATCAATCGGGCAATGCGGTCATCGAAATCGAAGATAGCGGCTGCGGAATTCCAGCCGATCAGCTTGAGCGTATCTTCGAGCCCTTCTTTACTTCGAAACCGATCGGGATAGGAACTGGGCTCGGTCTTTCGATCGTCCACGGGATCGTCACTGGGTTTAAGGGTGAGATCCAAGTTGAAAGCACGGTCGGTAAGGGCACGCTCGTTCGCGTGATCCTGCCGCCAGCTCGAATGCACTCTCGGACCGTCATGCCTGTTCGAAATAACAGCTCAGCGCCTCAAACAGACGCATCTCAGGGACCTGTCATGTCGACAAAGAAAAAGATCCTGATCGTGGACGACGATCGTTCATTGAGAGACGTGATTGTCTCGGCGCTTGAAGATGATCACGAAGTTGATTCGGTTGAAAGTGCGGTCGAAGCTTTGGAGAAACTTGGAATTGAGCCAATCGCTTATGACTGGATCGTGTGCGACGTCATGATGCCGCAGATGACTGGAATGGAATTTTTCGAGCGAATTCGCAGTCGCAACGATGGCTCAGAGAAAAAGATTATTCTCATGACGGGTGGTGCGTTCACGCCAGCTGTGCGCAGCTGGATGGAAGCGCTGACGAATCCAAAGCTTGAAAAGCCCTTCAGAATTCGTCAGCTCAAAGACCTCTTAGCCAAGCTTAATTAGCTGGAGCTTCCATCGGTGCTTGCTCGGATGTCGCTGGTTGCGCTGGAGCTGGCTTTACCTTCTTCATTTTCTTTGTCTTCTTCTTTTCGACTTTTCCTTCAGTCATAATGGCGCCGCTAGTTGTGCCGCTCGTCGTCTCGCGAGCTTCACCAGCTGGTGGAAGACCGTTCACATCAGACGGGCTTGTGTTAAGCGGGACATCTTGAACTGCAGACGTGTCTTTGGTGACATCTCCAGTGAGTGCAACGTCATTTGTTGAACCAGTTGAGGTGACTTGAGCACTTTGAACCGAATTCTGAGCAAGTGGACCGACACCGCGGATGTCGCGGTTCGTACCTGCATCAAGACCCTGGCCCATACGGCTTGTTGTAGTTTCAGTCGCAGCGTCGTCACGGTTAGAAGCTGCGTTTGTGCTGTCTGAAGAGCAGCCAGTCGCGCCCACTGCGAGAAGTGCTGTAGCTAATGCTGCCAGCGTCGTTTTGGTGAAGTTCAAGGTTTTCATTTCTTAGCTCCTTTGCCCTGAGCCAAGAATAACGGAATCCCGATGCATAAAAGTTGAGCTCTTAAAGAAGAACTCGTGTCGGGATTAGCACATCGGGGAGGAATGCCTCACTACTTGTGTGAGTATTCGAAGACTTCCCAGCCGCCTGAACGCAGCGGGTTCAGGGTTCGCATTAGGCCCGGAGCACCGGCCATGGGTATAAACGAAACGTAACGTTCGGAGGGCCCTGGTATCGTCCAAATCCAGTCTGCAACGTTGTCGGACGTTACGTCCTGAGCGAAGAGCGGAGTCCAATTCTCAGATGGTGCCGCAATCTGAAGTGCGGTTGTAACCTGCGCACGGTAACTCATGTACCGAACGGTCATCGACCGATCCGAGTTTACGAGCAGAAGATCTGCTTTTCCGTCGCCATTGAAATCCCCAATTACTTTGGTCGACGATGAACCCGGTAATGGGTCTACGAACGTCGTCGCGTCAACAGCGACACCGTCGGTCGCCGTAAACCAGACCACGTGGCTGTCGCCGTTTCGGAAAAGGATGTCCGAGCGATAGTTAGCATTGAAATCGCCAAGGCCTGCGATTGAATAACCGGCAGGTGCAGTCGCCGTTGTTCCGCTAATTTGTAAGTTCTTGGATGTTGGTGTTGAGACCCCGTTCATGTCCCAAATCTGAATCTCGTTTGCGTTGTTCCGCCAAACGACGCTGTAGCGACCTGTTCCGGAAAACAGGCCTACGCCTTCTACGTTCCAATCGGACGTCATCGTGAGATCACTCGTTACGCCTGAAACTGTACGAGTTAAAATTGCGGCCTGGGTGCGGTTTGCGCCATTCATGATCCACACGGCCACTTTTCCGTTCATGGAATTCCGCCAAAGAATGTCCTGCTGATAATCGCCGTTGAAATCGCCGATGCCCGCGAGTTCCCAAGCGCTGTCAGCTGGCGCAGGCCCTTGGAACGAACACACAACGCCGTGAATGACGTTTCCGCCTGAGACTTTCCAGATCGCAGTTTGTTTGGTCGTCGTGTTTTTAAAACCTAAAAGCGTTCCGTTCGCTGCCGTGACATAGGTTGCAGCCATCGGGTCTGTCGACACGTTATCGGAGCACATGCCGTCGATCACGTTTTGTGTGTATCCGCCGGTTCCGGGGTTCGGTGTTGCAAGCGGGCCTGGAGTTGCGGTTGGACGCGCGTTCGAGTTGATCGTTGCAACACCTTCAAGTGGAAGCATGGGCGCACAATTTTGGAAGCTGAAAAGAAGAACGAGCGCACCGATTAAACTCAAGGTGATTAGCCATGGTCGTGTCTTCAACTTCATTGATGGAGCCTCCATCTAGACTAACGGCGCAAATGCGTTTCAAGTTGAGAGGATTCGAGCCTTTTCTCAAATTGAGACAAAGGCTAAGATTGCTTCATGGCCTCACTTGACTATCCAGCCTTTTGGCCATTCGACGGGTGGGTTGTCGGCAGTGTCCAAGTGGATGCCCTGATGTTCAAGGAGCCGATAACACCGTTGAAGGCCGATTTGGTTGTTTTGATAAGCGTCGGGATCTTTGTTCTGCTAGCATGACGGCATGTCGAGTTCCATCTTGTTGGTCATCGCATTTAGCTTTGCAGTTCTAAGTTTTCTCGCAGCCGCCTTTTTTGCATTACGGTTTTTAAAACTGAAAACGGTCTTGATCGAATCGCAATTGCGCGAACGCGCTCTAGAGGCGCGTTTAGCTGATCGCAAAGAGCAAGAAGAAGCGCTTCGCTCTGCAGCTCGAGCCGAATTCGAGAACCTGGCTACGAAACTCATCGAAAAAGAAACGAAGTCGTTTCAAGAGACCACCGAGCGCGACTTGGGGCGAATGCTTGACCCTCTTCGCGAGCGTTTGAAAGATTTCGAGAAAAAGGTCGACGACGTTTATCAAAGCGAAGGTCGAGAGCGCCATCTTCTCAAATCAGAAGTCGGTCGTTTGATCGAGTTGAATGAGCGCATGACACGTGAAACGAATCAACTCACCCAAGCACTTAAAGGTGACTCGAAAGTTCAAGGCGACTGGGGCGAACTCATTCTCGAAAATATTCTGTCGGCTTCAGGCTTGCGTGAGGGCCATGAGTACTCAAAGCAAAATTCGTTCGAGAGCGAGAGTGGAGATCGATTCCGTCCTGATATTCTGATCCGTTTACCTGACGACAAGCAGATCATCATCGATGCAAAAGTGTCTTTGAAAGCCTACGAGGAACACGGCCGGGCTGAGACGCCAGAAGAACGCACCAAATGGATTCGGTCGCATATCGATTCGTTGAACTCGCACATTTCCGATCTCTCAGAGAAGCATTATCCCAAACTAAAAGGTTTGAAGACTCCGGAGTTTGTCTTCCTCTTCACTCCGGTTGAGCCCGCGTATCTGCTTGCGATGAAGCATGATCCGGATTTGGCGATGCGTGCTTGGAAGAAAGGGATCGCGATCGTTACGTCGACGACATTGTTTACGTCGCTGAAAACAGTCGCGAGCATTTGGCGACTGGAACATCAGAATCGAAACGCGCAAGAAATCGCGGACGAAGCGGCGAAGCTTTACGACAAGTTCGTCGGCTTCCATGACGACTTCGAGAAAATCGGCCGTATTTTTGAGCAAGGCGCAAACCAGTACGAAGAAGCCCGCCGCAAACTTCGCGACGGCCCGGGCAACGTCTTCCGCAAAATCGAGCAGCTCCGCGAACTCGGCGCCGCACCGAATAAGCGATTGAAGCCTGAGTTGTTGGAGTAGGGCCGGCGGACTGACGCTGCACCTCTCTTTTCATCTGGCAGTTGAGTCGGGCCTGCTTCGTGATAGTTTCGTTTTGTTGATTTCATTTTCAGAATAAGGATTTTTGAACGTGGCCGCTTTTTCCATCGAAAGTTTACTTTTCCCAGCTGTTGAACCCACTCGTAGCTTTCATTTCCGTGTTTCTGATTTGCATGAGATTTACGTCGAAGAACTTGGTAACCCCAAAGGTCAGCCGGTGCTTTTTCTTCACGGTGGACCGGGTGCGGGCTTGAGCCCGGATCATCGCCGACTTTTTGATCCGCAGCATTTCCGCATCGTTCTCTTTGATCAGCGAGGTGCAGGGCAGAGCCGTCCGCACGCAGAGCTACGTGAGAACACGACGTGGGATCTGGTTTCAGACATCGAGAAATTGCGTAAGCACCTTGGTATCGAAAAATGGATGGTGTTTGGCGGATCATGGGGCAGCACGCTTGCTCTCGCATACGCTGAAACGCATCCAACTTCAGTTTCACACCTGGTTCTGCGAGGCATTTTTCTCTGCCGCGAATCCGAGATTGAGTGGTTCTATCAAAAAGGCGCGCACTGGATTTTCCCCGAAGTTTGGGATCAATATCTAGAGCCAATTCCAGTCGAAGAGCGCGGCGATTTAGTGAAGGCGTTCTACAAACGCCTAACGTCCGACGATGAATCCGTTCGTCTAGCCGCCGCAAAAGCATGGAGCGGTTGGGAAGGCGCGACCGTTCATCTTCTGCCCGATGAGAGCACGTACATGAAGTTTACTGGTGATCACATGGCGGTCTCCCTCGCCCGCATCGAGTGCCACTACTTCATCAACCGCTGCTGGTGGCGCACCGACAATCAATTAATCGAAGACGTCTCAAAGATCCGCCACATCCCAGCCGTGATCATCCACGGCCGCTACGACGTGGTCTGTCCCGTCAAAAACGCCTTCGACCTCCACGCCGCCTGGCCCGAATCCGACCTCCGCATCGTGCCCGACGCCGGCCACGCCTTCAACGAACCCGGCATTATCAAAGAACTCCTCGACGCCGTCGAACGCTTCAAGGTGTAACGCCGGTTTTGATTCATGCGCGTGAAGTTGATTTCGATTCATGCGCGTGAAGTTGATTTCGATTCATGCGCGTGAAGTTGGTTTTGATTCATGCGCGTGAAGTTCGAAAAAGTTCTTGACCCAGGTTTTCGATCTTTAATCGTCTTGCCCTCGCAATTTCAAAACATATTCGACGGGTCAGGGTCAAACTCGATGTGCGTTCGGCCAGAGTCAATCTTGTGCGTTTAATCGCTGTCTCAATCAAACTTAGATCTAACCGTTAAGCCCCTTCGAATCGAAGAAAAAGCGGGTTTATAAACCCGTGGTATGACAATCTCCTCTGGGAATATTCGCGATTCTCAGATCAATTTTGATTTGGAGATCCTCATGCAAATCGATTTCAGGGCATCGGCATCGGCATCGG
>CAJYOV010000101.1 GCA_913776405.1 Pseudobdellovibrionaceae bacterium | reverse complement strand
GAGACGCCCGCCCAGGAGAAAGAGCGTATAGGCCATTTCACCGGTCGATGCGACGGTGAGAGTGACGTGATCATCGTAAATTGCGCCGCCCGAGTAGATCTGTGTTCTCGTGGCTTCGTAAATGCCGTCACTCTGAAGCTTGTAAGTCACCGTACAGACTTCGGCGCAGCCGTTGTCTGAAGAAGCCAGAACAGAAGCTTCCGGGAGAGGCTGTTCAGTAAAGAAGGCCCAGGCGTTCGTTTCTACAGGTCGGAAGTACGTTCGTCTCAAGATGTTGATCATCCGGCTTATGACCGCCGAGTTTGAGCTTTCGTCGTAAAGGTACGTCTCTGGGCGGTAGAAGTTCATGAAGTCGAGCTGCATCGTCCGAGGCAGGCTCTTCATCGTGTTGAGAAAGTCCGAAGCCGAAGCGAAGAGCGAAGTAGCCGCGCGACCTTCAGCCGCGATCGGCACACTTAAGTAGGGAAGAGTCTTTAAAAGAAACGATCGATTCTCATTTGTGATATCGACCGTTAACTCGGTCGGGATCTCGCGTTCGACCGTGAAGCTAACGACGTCCTTGTCAAACTGCGGAAAGACGCACGAGCCGCGACTACCGATAGCAAAAAGCTTGTTGCCGCCGCACAGGCACGTCTTGGTCGACTCACTAAATGTGCCGCCGGCCTCTGAACACTGGGTGCGCAAGCAGGCGAATGGATCTTCGCTGGGCTCACACGACAGAGCCATTTTCCCGCGCGCGGGCTCGCTTTGATTTTTTTGTTCGGCACGGGCACACCCGCACGCGATCAGGGCCGAGAACATGAAAGTGAGTGCGATCAGTTTTGTCATTAGAGGCCTTTACCGGCGAGGCTGCGAATGTGTTTGCGATTCAATTCGGAAACGCTCAAGTCTTGAAACTTCTTGTCGCCGCTTACGTAGCCCTGCACGAGGTAAAGGCTTTTTGAGAGGTCGTTCGTTTCAACGCTCAGATTATAGAGCTTGCCGAAGTAAGGCTGTTCTTCGATTGAAACGATCTTGTCGTAGGAGCCCGAGCCCGAAACAAGGCGGTCGCCGACTTTCAGTTGATCCGCGTTTTTCATGCGGAAATCAGAAGTGAGGAGCGGGTGATTTTGTGAAAGCTTCAGGCGCGCGCCTGTCACCATCGTGACAACGACGATTTTCTGCGGTGTAGCGGCAAGATCTTTCGTGAAGCGGCGAATGCCGTGAACCTCTGAGCGAAGCGAATCGTCAGACGCGCGAACTGGGACTGCGACTTGATTTACGTGACCGCGAATCATGTCGAGAATCGGCTGTTGGCTTAGGCTTGTCTCGATCGACTGATCAGGTGTGACACAGCCGGATGTGCAATAGCCGACGATATCGTAGTCATCAGGTACGTTGCAGTCTGCGGAACCTGGCGACTCTGGAGCGATGGTTGGGGCGCGCCAAGATCCCGGGTCGAAGACAATCTCATGGTTTTCATCGATTGCGGTAATTTTCCCGTAAGTGATGTAGGCTCTTCGGCTCGAGTTCGGTTCAAACTCATTGCCCTTCGGGAACGCTGTTTTGTAAGCGCCGATGTTACAGACTTTTAACCACTCGTTACGGCCGCGGGCTGTGCCCGTTAGGGGCTCGCCCTCGTTCCACTGTGCGAGGCTGTCGAAGGCGCAGCGCTCAGGGTTGAAGCGAGGAAGTGCTAGCGCCGGTTGTGCTGCTAGAAGGAGTGTGAGGGCGAAGGCTTTAGTAAGAAGACGCATTCTGAAAGTCCTTTGATCAGCGGGATGAGCCCCGTCGACGTACCGGACATATCAGGAAGCGTGCCGTCCAAATTCAGCTCTCAGATCGATTAAAAGCGGGATCGGGCACAGAATGTTTTGGAATCCGGAGTTCGTCCGTCCGGATTCCTGCACAGAGAATCGAAGTTTTAGGATTTGAGGATCTGCTCTGCGGCGCGAAGGCCGGTTTCGATTGCGCCATCTACAGTGCCGCGTTCGGCATCTTGGTGTGTCGCTTCGCCGGCGAAATAGAGGGTCTTCGCAAACGGACGAGTCAGACGTTCTGATTTCTTGTCACCGTCCAAACCCAAGTAGCTGTAGGCACCGAAAGAGAACGGGTCGTTACTCCAATCATGGGTGTACCAAGCCTCGAGCTCATTATGGAGAACTTCGAGCGGTTCTCCCAGAATTTCAGAAAGTGTTTCGAGAGCTGATTGGACACGTTCTTTTTCAGAAAGGCGTGCGAGCTTCTCTGCGGTCGGTCCGCCTTGCCAGCCAACGAGAAGCGGCGTTCTCATCGGATGCATCGTCCACCACACGGGATAGTTGAAGCCGCGGGGCGCGTGCAAATAAGAAATAGGTTTCTCTTTCGAGAGTTTCTCCCAGAGCTTTCGTGAGCGAAACCGTAAGACCAGTCTGAGGCAGTGACCCATGTGCAAAGCTTCGAGCGCCGTCGTAAGCTCTTTCGGTTTAGGCGAAAATCGAATCGCGCTCTTCGAACCTTGCGGCGCTTTCAAAACGCCCACCGGCACGGTAACGACAACCGATTTCGCTTCGAGATTTTTGAGAGGAAAGCCGGCAGCGGATTCAACAGCGAGCGTTGCGTGGCCTTTTTGCCAGCGAATTTCTTTGACGATTGTGTTGAGCCGAACAGGTGATTGGTCCGCGCTCACACCGTGAAGGAAGGATGCAAGTAAGCGATCGTAGCCGAGGGGCAAGCGAAACGCATCCGAGCCGTTTAAATCCTTTTCAGCACTTTCCGCAGTCGCGAGAGCGCGTTCGCCGACGATGTTGAGATCGGCGCCGTGATAACCCTCAACATAAGAGTCAGCTAAGTCCCGCAACTCACCTTGAACGTGGTTTGCATCGAGAAACTCTTTTACCGTGCGATCTTTTTTGCGATTCGCATCAAGCTTGTCGAAAATCTTCTCGAGGTCTTCGAAGAAATCGATTTGTTCGATCTTGCCATGACGGACGTGGACGTGTTCGTCGACGACATCGAAAAAAGGTTGGCCCGCGAGACCTAAGCGATCGAAGGTCACGTCAGGAGCACCGTGA
The DNA here is from genome assembly GCA_913776405.1 of Pseudobdellovibrionaceae bacterium. Lineage (GTDB taxonomy): Bacteria > Bdellovibrionota > Bdellovibrionia > Bdellovibrionales > JAMPXM01 > CAJYOV01. The sequence continues at coordinate 1,482 of CAJYOV010000101.1, read as the reverse complement.
ATAAATTCGGCTCCCAGCTCGATTGGGTACTCCAACTGCGAATCGCGCACGGTGTAAGTTCGGCCTCCAATGCGCGCGCGACCTTCAACGATCAGAACGTTCTGCCCGTGATCGAGCAGCTTTCGCGCGCAGGCGAGCCCTGCAGCACCTGCTCCGACAACGATACAATCAAAGATTTCTTTCGGTTTCGTACGCGTACGCTTCGATTTTGCCATTTCCGTAAGATACCTGACGTACCCGAGGGGTCAATGTTGGGGGAATGAGGGCGAGATGCTGGGATTTCGTAACACACAAGTTGTTCGTTGTGATGATTTGGCGAAACCGAAATCAAGTGCTCGCGGTAAGCGGAGGGGGCTTGTAATCCTGAGTGGGAAGAAAGAGGAGGGCCTTATGCTTCAGGCAGCTATCGCATTTTTTGTTCTCGCACTCGTAGCAATGATTCTCGGCGCAGGTAACATCGCTGGTGTTTCAATGGAAATCGGCCGCACACTTTTGTGGGTCTTCCTTGTTCTCGCAGTTGTTAGCTTCGTTGCGAGCCTCGTTACAGGTCGCGGCAAGCGCATTCCGTAATCGATCTGGATTCGATTTAAATCGAATAGGATCGATCAAAACGAATAAAACGTTTGGCAAAACGGGAGCCCATAGGATCGGGCTCCCGTTTTGCTTTTCGAAACCTAACAAACGCACGCGCATACGTTCTTGACGACCTTTCAAGTTCCCCGGGATGATGGTTGCCGTCGGGCCTAGGGCAGAGCCGGCAACAGACGGGGAGTGACATGAAGTCACTCAATCAGAAATCCCTGAAAAATTTCTGGAACGCTCTAAGGAAGGTTGTCATGAACGCGCACTCCAAACCGGAGTTCCATGAGCTCTTCGCGTCTCGCGAAGAAGCAGCTCTCTTACTCGCAAAAAAATTGAAAAACTGTGACGTGCTCGAGCCTCTGGTTCTTGCGATCCCTCGCGGCGCCGTTGGTATGGCGAAAACAATTGCCGATCAATTGTCAGGCACGGTCGACATCGTTCTGGTCAAGAAGCTGGTGCATCCCGATAAGCCGGATTGTGGTTTAGGCTCGGTGACTGAAGACGGGCAGATTCTGCTTTCACCAAAGGCGCGAGAATCGGGATTGAAGCTTGGAGAAATTCGGCCTCTCGCCTTGAGCGCCATTCAAGACATTGAACGTTTGCGCCGGCTCTACACGCCAGAGCGCGAACAACAGACTATCAACGGACGAGAGGTCGTTATCGTCGACGATGGCATTCGCACAGGCGATACAATGAAGGCGGCCATTCAATCAGCGCGAAGCGCCGGAGCTGAACGTATTCTCGTCGCAGCGCCGGTCGCAAGCCGCCAAGCTGTCGAGAATTTGATCGAGGAAGGCGTCGAGATCGTGATTCTTGCGATGCCGCAGACATTCGACAAGGTCAGTGATTTCTACGAAGAGTTCTCCTTTGTTGAGGATGCTGACGTCATCAGCACTTTGA
>CAJYOV010000100.1 GCA_913776405.1 Pseudobdellovibrionaceae bacterium | reverse complement strand
CTTACTCAGCTGATAACGACCTTTCGCGCGTCACGTATCCTGACGGAACGACGAAGAAGTTCTCTTACGACGATGACGGCCTCTTAGTTCAAGAAATGAATCAGAACGGAAATATCGGAACTTTCGTTTACAACGCACAATCTCGGATCGCAAAAGTCATTGCGCCAGACGGTGCACAGACCGTCATCAACGATTCAGCGTCGAGCGATCTTCAGAACTATGAATCAGGAGCGCAGAATGAGCCAAAGAGCATTTCGCAAACTGTGAGCCAGGTTCAAGATGCGAACGGCAATACGACATCAATTGGTAAGGACTTCCAAGGCTATATCACGACGATGACCGATGCTCTCGGACGAACGACAACGATCAAGCGTGACGAGAGCGGGCGCCCAGTTGAAACAATTGATCCAGAAGGCAACGTGGTTAAATCGACTTATAACTCTCTGGGCGACTTAATTCGCACAGAAGACGTTGCAACCGGCATCGTCGAAGAGACGTCTTATGATCAATATGGAAATGTCGTTCAGAAAAAAGATGGCCGAGGAAATATCGAGACAAACTCGTACGACCAAAACTCGGGCCTTCTCATTTCGACGACGAAAGCTGATGGTTCCATCATCAGTCTCGCTTACAATTCGCTAGGCATGGTTGTTCAGAAAACGGTTTCAGCGAACGGCCAATCGTTGAGCCAACTCTACGAATACGATCAAGCTGGCAATCTCACGAAACAAACGAGTGCTGACGGAAAATCGAGAAGCTATGTTTCAGACGCTTCTGGAAACGTGACTCGCTCGATTGCATCCGTTTCATCCGGCTCGCAAGCGATTTCCGAATACAGCTACGACTCTTTCAACCGTCTGACGGCCGTTAAAGATCAAAAAGGTGCCGTCACAGCCTACGCATATTCCGCTGCTGGCGACCTTGCATCCGTTACGACTCCGACGGGTGGCGTTTCGTCCTTTGAGTACGATTCTCGTCGCCGACTTTCTCGAAAAGTCGATTTCCAAGGTGCAGAAACAATTTTCGCCTACGACGGGGCCGGCAACCTCGTATCCGAAAGAGACGCAAAAGGTAATGCGAAGTTGTATTCGTACAATGCTTTAAACAAACTTACCCAAGTTCACTTCGCCGATGACGTAGTTGATTACGTCTATAATTCGCGTGATGAAATTATTGGTGTTAAGAACTCGGTTTCTGAAATCACTTATGTTCGAGACTCAAAAAATCGCGTCACTCAATCACTGACGTCCGGATTAGGATCGATGGCCTCTTATCCGGCTGTCGTGATGAATCATTCCTATGACCAAGCAGGAAATCGAACACATCTTGAGACAAATTTTGGATCCATTTATTACGCTTACGATAACTCGAATCGCTTAACCGGCATTCAAGGACCATCCGGCAGCCTTCGGATTTGCCTATGATGGGCCTGGACGTCTTATTCAAGTCTCAAGGCCTGGTGGAGTAACAGACTACTCGTATTCTGGAGAAACACTTTCAGGAATTTACCACAAGCAAAAAGGAGTCGTTAAAGCCTTCGCAGAATACGCCTACGATGACCGACGCTTACCGATTTCAAAAGCGGACTCAAACGGTCAAACCAGCTATTCTTACGATCTAAATGGTCAACTGACAGCAGTTTCTGGACCGGGCTCGGCTGAATCGTTTGCGTACGATGCACTTGGAAATCGCGTTGTCGATGATCGCGGATCTTATACGTATGACCAAGCTCACCAGCTTCTAAACGAAGATTGGCAATACCGCTACGAATACGATTTGAATGGAAACTTGATTCGTAAGACTCCGAAAGACACCACGAAAGAGGCTTTCGCGTACGCATATTCAAGTAAGAACCAACTCATCCAGGTACGCGTCTTTGCGACGCCTCTCGGAGCCGTGACCAAGCAAATAGACTATGTCTACGACGTAGCTGGTCGCCGCATTCAAAAATCTGTCATCGACTTCGCTCATCAAACGGACCCGAAAAAGTCGTACACTCGTAGATTCGTATATGACGGTGACAATATCTTTCTGGAGTTCGACGGCGCAAATGGCGTGCTTGCGCGCCACACACATAGCCCGCTTAAGCCTGATGATATTTTGATGACTGAAGTTAGCGAGTTAGGAGCTATTAAAGGGGTCGCGCGACATTCAGGTTCATATTTTTATCTGAAAGACTTAGTTGGGTCAGTTGCTGCGGTCGCTGACTTAGCGGGTACACTCGTACAGAAGTACCAATATTCAAGCTTCGGCGAATTGACCGATCTACATGATGCATTGGGAGCCGACGTCAGAAGCAATCCAGTTTTACGTCCTCAATTCACATTCACGGGCCGTGAGTTAGACGAAGAGTCGGGGCTATACTATTATCGGGCTCGTTACTATCAAGCTGACATCGGACGCTTCATTCAGAAGGATCCTCACCCTGGCCGCATTGGCCAACCCGAAACAGTTATCAACTCTTACACTTACGTTCAAAACATGCCGACATACATGATCGATCCTACGGGCAAAATTGCTTGGTTCGTTATCGCGTTTGCGGTGTCGTTCTTAATCAATTTCGCCACAGCGATGCAGAGCGAAGCCAGCGTAGGCCAGGCGTTACTTAGCGGTTTGATTGGTGGGGCAGCGGGTGTAATCGCGCCTATCGCCGCGGCTTGGGCGCTGCCGGTGTTGGGCGCTATGGGCGCAGGCTTTTTCGGAGGCGCTGTCGCAGGAGCGTTCAATGGTGGACTTCACGCGTGGGCTTTTAATGGCAATATGACCGAGCAGGTGTTGCTGGGAGCCGGCTTCGGCGCAGTCGGAGCAGCCGTGCAGATCACAGGGGCATCGTACTTCTACGACCGGGGACTCACGTCTGCGGCTTCAAATCTGATGGGACAAGGTGCGGGATACATCGGTGGTCTGTGGAATACAGGACTTGAATTTCCAAAAGGCGAAAATAGCATGCAATATGTCCCGTCAAGATAGTGGTGTTTAAGTTAAGAGAGGATGTGCACAGCATGAATGCAGCAATCGGTCTTGCATTAATCCTGGTCTACTTTATCGCGAGCTTATTTTTGTGGAATTCGGCAGTAAGCCAGGCTCCCATGATTTGGCAGAACGCTCTCTTGTTAGCGCTCACCGTTTTTTTATCCGGTGCTGCGCTTGCAACCAAGCCAATCCGCAACCCCGATACTGGAGTCAGTAAAAAGTTTGGATTCATTCGCTTGATTCAGATTGCCGCTTTTTCAGGTTTAACGATTTGCGGCGCAGCCCTGTTAAAACTGGTGTTTGACGGAGTGAATTTTGTGGTGCCGGTGATGAATATAAGATTCTGCATTTTGAGCAGCCTTGTTTTTATTCTGTTAGCCGGCCTAGGATTGTCGTTGCGCAGAATTCACGTACCTATCACAGGCTGGACTAAGACGTCAGATGATCAGAAAAACTGATGCGAACCTTGTTCCCAAAGCCATGTAATGGTTGGAACGAGCGTTATGAAAACGCCAGTTCAATGGCAATTCGGATTAGTGAGAAATCAAGCGAAAGCTCGAAAACTATTCAAGTTCGTTCAGCCTTTAATGGACAACTGGAACCCGATCTCTCGGACCGGCGAAGGACTAGCGAGCATCTGGCCAGGTATGATTAAAGGAGAGTTCTATGGAAATCCGCTCAGTGTCCCTAATTAAGTTTCTGGCTATGTCCCTTGTGACTGTGATCGTATTCAGCATGCAAGGATGCTCTGAGTATGGAGATCTCGCGGCGATTACATACAAACTCACGAACAACGCAGCCATGAAACTTTCTGACTTCGATAGCACACACCTGCCGAAGAATGAATTAGGAAAATCACCTAAATGCCTAGCCCGGCGCGGAGACGCCGGATGGAAATCATTCGTGGGCGTTTGCATTGATGCTTCTTCTTTAGAAATCGTCATCTACCGGAATTTTCCTAGCAAATACAAGCTTGCGAAAGCCGGTGTCACTGAAAAACTGAAAGCTTCTGAAGAATATAGAGAGCTGATGCTTGTCGCTCAAGACCTTGAAGCAACTTTGAAGAACAAGAAGATTGAATTTTCAAAGGGTCCCGCCGCATACATTGACTGTGAGCACTTCGTTAAACGATTCGACTTCACCTTCTGATTACTCGCATTAGTTACGACAACGACGGAACTGCACAGATTCTTCGTGAACGTTGGGGTTAGTGCGATCAAACACAGGCCCGAAATCACTGATTGGTGTGCATGAGCTGACCTGAAAAAACGCTGCCGTTTGTTTCGGTAGCAAAGACCGCGAACTCATTATCTATCGCGCGCTACCCAATAAATTTGAAATCGCTAAGAAAGGGCTCACCGTAGAGGCTAAAACCTCCGTGGAGTACCGGGAGTTCGAAAAGCTACGCGAGATCGTTGAATCAGTTTTAAAAAAACATTCTATTCCGTTTTCTAGGAGGCAAGAAAGATTCGAGCCTTTTGAAAGCCTGATCGAAGAGGTAAATTTGCGACGCTGATTAAATCCTTCAGCGCACATCGCGTGAGAGAAACTTTGAAGTGCTAGGCATTTATTTAGTTTACACTGCGATTAGAATCTACGTCACAGATTGCGTCATGGTCCATTTCGCAGATGATCGGAGCACGGATGCGTTTTGAAGCGCCAAATAAATCATTTTCGTTTTTGACTTATTGGCGACTGGTCCTCTTCGGATCTGACCTCCCAAATGCTAAGAAATACTTCCTTGTACTTATTGGCTTTTCGCTTTTCAGCGATTGTATCAAGGGTCTACAAGGCAACGCTGTTCTTCGACCGGGAGCTGGTGCTGTCTACACGAGCCTGTTATTCGGCGCGGTCTATACTCTGTCGCATATATTTATGAGACTGAGAAGCTGGAAGCAGACCGTTGTATTCACAGATCAATCGGTTTCCGACTCTGAAGCCGAAGTCTTGATTTCACCGACTTGAATCGCGGCAATCAAAAGGCGCGGAAATTTGGTTCTCGAGGTCCGGCTCAGACCTCTTCCTCGGCGCCAATCTGAAACAAAAGTGATTGTCTTCAGCTCTCAAGAAGCTCGCGACTCTAGCTTTACAGATCTAACTCAGTTGATCGCAACAATTAAAAAAAATAAGACGCAGCAAAATGTGTCGCATCATATACTCGAATAATCCAATTTTTCACGGAGTGAGACGATGAAGAAGCTCTTGTCGGGTGGTGAGAAAGCTCTAACGGCAGTCAGCCTGATCTTCTCGATCTTCCTTGTGAAACCATCGCCTTACTGTCTTCTGGATGAGGTCGACGCACCTCTCGATGACGCG
>CAJYOV010000099.1 GCA_913776405.1 Pseudobdellovibrionaceae bacterium | reverse complement strand
CTCGATTAAAACGTCATTCTCGCCAGGAGAATCGCGCCTATCTTCAAAAAATGCGCGCCAAATCGGTTTTGCGGCTTGACGAAATCCCGGTGACGCCCAGATTTAACGTGTACTCAGAAGTCCTTAGGGAGGATTCACTAACATGGGAAAAATCATCGGTATTGACTTGGGAACGACTAACTCTTGCGTAGCCGTTATGGAAGGCGGAGAGTCGAAAGTTCTAGTCAATGAAGAAGGCGCCCGCACGACCCCGTCGGTTGTTGCGTACGCGAAAGACGGCGAAAAACTCGTCGGTCAAATTGCAAAACGTCAAGCAGTCACTAACCCAGAAAACACGATCTATTCAGCGAAGCGCTTTATCGGTCGTCGTTACGAAGAAGTGCAAGACGAGACGAAACTCGTTCCTTACACGGTTGTCAAAAAAGGCAACGACTCGAATTTCAAAATTCGCGGTGAAGAAGTATCGCCAGAGCAAATCTCGGCTCTCGTCCTCGGCAAACTCAAGAAAGTTGCAGAAGATTACTTGGGTCAGTCAGTAACTGAAGCGGTGATTACGGTTCCAGCTTACTTCAACGATGCTCAACGCCAAGCTACGAAAGATGCAGGCCGCATCGCAGGTCTCGACGTTAAGCGCATCATCAACGAGCCGACAGCGGCAGCGCTCGCTTACGGTTTCGACAAAAAGAAAGAACAGAAGATCGCAGTCTATGACTTAGGCGGCGGTACATTCGATATTTCGATCCTCGAAGTCGGTGACAACGTCGTCGAAGTCAAATCGACAAACGGTGACACTCACTTGGGTGGCGATAACTTCGATACGACTGTTCTTCAGTGGCTGATCGAAGAGTTCAAAAAGGATCAAGGTATCGATCTTAAGAACGACAAGATGGCGCTCCAACGTTTGAAAGAAGCAGCTGAGAAAGCAAAGATCGAACTCTCGTCAGCACAAGAAACGGAAATCAACCTTCCGTTCATCACGGCTGACCAATCGGGTCCGAAGCACTTGCAGGTGAAACTCACGCGCGCGAAGTTCGACCAAATGACGGAAGATCTCGTGAAGCGTTCACTTGAGCCATGCAAAAAAGCTCTCGCTGACTCGGGCTTCAAACTTTCAGAAATCGACGAAGTCATTCTCGTCGGTGGTTCGACTCGTATCCCTGCGATCCAAAAAGCAGTTAAAGACTTCTTCGGCAAAGAGCCAAACCGCTCTGTAAACCCGGACGAAGTTGTTGCGATGGGTGCAGCGATCCAAGGCGGCGTTTTGGCCGGCGACGTGAAAGACGTTCTTCTTCTTGACGTAACGCCGCTCTCTCTCGGTATCGAGACTTTGGGTGGCGTTATGACAAAGTTGATCGAGCGCAACACGACGATCCCAACTCGCAAATCGCAAGTGTTCTCGACTGCGGCTGATAACCAAACGTCGGTCGACATACACGTTCTCCAAGGTGAGCGTGAGATGGCAGACGCAAACAAAACTCTCGGTCGTTTCGAGCTCGTCGGTATCGCATCGGCATCACGTGGCGTTCCGCAGATCGAAGTTTCGTTCGACATCGACGCAAACGGTATCTTGAACGTTGCTGCGAAAGACTTGGGCACAGGTAAAGAACAGGCGATCAAGATCACCGCGAAATCGGGTCTTTCTGAAGACGAGATCAAGCGCATGGTCAAAGACGCGGAAGAACACGCTGAAGAAGATAAAGCACGTCGCGAGCGCGTGACAGTTGCGAACGATCTCGACAGCTTGTCTTACCAAACTGAGAAGATCATCAAAGAGAACGAAGCGTCGTTCAAAGCTGAAGACGTGAAGCTCGCGAAAGAATTGATCGAAGAAGCTCGTAAAGAGCTCGCGAACAAAGAATCGCGCGCAGCGGATCTCAAAGGTGTTTACGAGCGTCTCCAGAACCAGAGCCACAAGCTCTCGAGCGACCTCTACGCCAAAGGCGCAGCGGGCGCACAAGGTGGAGCAGAAGCAGGCGCGCACGCGGATGCAGGCGCAGCACCTGGCGGCGACACTAAAGGCGGCGATGACGTCATCGACGCAGATTACAAAGACGTTCGCTAACAGCGAATACGCAACCGTTCGTTAAGAGCGGTTGCGAACCAGAACGAAAAAATAAAGAGAGCCCGGTTGAAAACAGCCGGGCTCTTTTCTTTTAAGTGTCGGATCCCAGAAGCCAGGTTCTCAAGATCAGTTCCGTCTCAGCAGTCAGTGAGAACTTCACGCGGTTCCAGGCCGCGCCTGAATGCGGCGGGATCTTCACGCACGTGATCCGCAGCTTCTGACCTGAAGGGTGCGTGAGGTTCGCTTCAAACGCTTCGGGAAATTCGAGAGGCAGCGAATCTTTCAAGAGCATTCCGCCCATCGAGATGTCGACGGTCTGCGTGTCGACCGCGAGCCCACGAGCCGCCATCTGTACGCGGTATGATTTCAAAAAGCGGCGATTCCAACGAAGATCGACAAAGCCTTGCTTGTCGAGCTGAACGTTCACGCGCGTGCCATCCTCGCGCATCTCGAAAACTTGAACGAGCGGTTTGTCGGTTTCATCTAAAGCGGCGGCGCCAGGATTTTTAGGTGGAAACGGCGGCAAGTGCCGAGGGGGAGTCGCGTTCCCAACAAGTTCGGGGAATGATTGCACAAGCTTCCATTCAGAAAGACCTTCGTGCCACGCGTACCATTGATTGAGTTGAGAGACATCGACGGTCTTTAGCACGCCTTTGATTTGCGTGAACGTGAGACCGTCGACCTGTACTTTTGTGCCTTCGTGAAAAAGGCTCCAGTGCAAACTCTCTGAATTCATCCTGCCTTTATTGCATCATGCGAATCTGTTTATGTCACATGGCGGAAGGTCCAGGACCGAGCGAGCTTAGCGGTACATTTTCACTTCATCGAACTGCCACGCAGCCGCGAAGCTGATGTAGCCGAACGCTTCGTGAACGTTCAGTGCAAATTCGCCGAAGAAGCTGAGCTGCGGCAGGTTCAAGAGACGAAGCTGCGAGCCGAGTGCCAGTTGGACCGGCCACAACGACTTGCCGTCGCGGAACGTGATACCGAGTGGAAGTGCTGCGTAAGGCGTGATGTCGCCAATTTCGGCTTCGAAGCGCTTGCTGATGAATGGGTTGAAGCGAACGCTGAATTCACTTTCATCGAGAGTTTTTGCGTAGAGACCACCCACTTCGAAACCGATCGCTGGCTGGTTCGCGGTATCTGGAAACGGCACGTACTTGTACATTGCACCGAGTTCAAAATCCATTTTGTCGCCGATACCGAGAATGCCGCGAACGCTTGACGCTTCGTCGATGCCGGCATCGAGCTTCGCATTGAGGCCCAGGCCATCATAGCGAGTCGTGATGATCTGTGGCTCGATCACGGCTTGGAATGAACCCGCAGGCACAACATCACCAGTTTGGATGACAGAGAAGTAAGCGTGAGCGGGAGTGCTGAAACCGACTGCAGCGACGAGAGCTGCGATTGCGAACGAAATACGAGACATCATTTCGGAAGATCCTTTCAAGAGAATGACTGACGATAACGATCAGAAGGTCGCTGCGGCAAGCAGGCGGGGAGATTGACAGGGTGTTCTAAAGCTGTAAGCGTCTGCCTTGTGACAGACGCTGCAAACGACTCGCAAAACGCAAACAACAACCACACATCTTCGCCCGACAAACGCGCACGTTTAAGCCTGTCGATTATTTCGCTCAACGAAGCGAAGAACATCGAACGCTGTATTCGCTCGGTCCCATTCGCCGACGAAATCGTTGTCGTCGACAGCGGGAGCACCGATGGCACTGCGGATCTGGCGCGTGCGCTGGGTGCGCGTGTCTTCATCGAAGAATGGCGTGGCTTTCGTGCGCAAAAGCAGCGAGCGACCGACCTCTGCCAAAACAGGTGGGTTCTTTCACTGGACGCGGACGAAGCGTTGAGCCCTGAGTCCGCAAAAGAGCTAGAAGCTTTACTCGCTTCGCCTGATCTCGAGAAAAACGAAGGCTACACATTCCCTCGCTTGTCTTGGAACCTGGGCCGTTGGATCCGTCACGGCGGTTGGTACCCCGATCTTCAATTAAGACTTTACGATCGTGAGCGGGCGTCGTGGCAAGGCGGCGATAAGGTTCACGAGCGTGTTTCGGCGAAATCTGTGAAGCGTCTCGCGAACCCGATCTTCCATTATCCCTTTCCCGATTTGGCGGAACAAGTTTCGACCAATAATCGGTATTCAACACTCGGGGCGGAAGAACTTTCGGCGAGAGGCAAACGCTTCTCGATTTTAAAATTGATCTTCAAACCTATCTCGAAGTTTCTCGAGACTTATCTCATCAAACGCGGCTTTCTCGATGGCCTTCCGGGTTTCATCATCGCGGTTGGCGCGGCCTATTCAGTCTTTCTCAAGTTCGCTAAACTCTGGGAGACAGAGCGCCTCAGTTCCAAGTAAGCACCTAGTGCGAATTTGGAACCGCACCGGCC
>CAJYOV010000098.1 GCA_913776405.1 Pseudobdellovibrionaceae bacterium | reverse complement strand
TACAGAGGCCACTGAACCTCAAATTGTCCGGATGTGCTTCGTGGAACTTCTGCATCGTCTCGAGAAACGGCAAAATACCGGAGCTTCCGACGAATCCGAGTTTCTGAAAATCGAATACGACCTTTTGGCCAGCCAAGCGACCTAGGCACGCGTTACGGAACGGAACCGCCGTTTCAATGTCGACACGACCCGAGAGTTGCACGACGACGATATCCCCTTCTCGACCTACTAACGCTTGCATGATGGATCCCCCTAGCTGATTCCAGACGGCTCTATCTGGACCATGGTAAGATTGTACAACAACGTTAATGGTTGGTTAAGAGATCAATGGCCTAGATTTAGGCCAGATCTTTTCTCGCACTCGCGAACGTGTCGCGGGTCTGAACGCACTTCACCGATAAGTGATTAGCAGCTATGAAATTCAACCGGTTTTCATCCCTCACTCTATCCGCCTACGCGATCGGCGTTCTCGTCACGGTTCTCGTTTTGTGGGCTGCGCTCGATTTCTATTCTCATTCCGAAAACGTCGACCGCAGATCGCTTCGAGGACTCATTCGTCTCATCCATGAGAAGACGGTCGACTTCAGATTGCTCGACCGTGGACCGGTAAAAGGGTCTGATCAAATTGTGATTCTCGCAATCGACGACGAGACGCTTCGACTTGAAGGGCGCTGGCCTTGGCCGAGAGAAAAAACCGCAAGCTTGATCGATCGAACGATGATGTACGGTGCTAAGAGCGTCTCGTTCGATATGATCTTTTCCGAAGCTGATAACAACTCGGCTTTACCTGCCGTCACTCGACTTGAGAAAGTAGCTCGCGAAACAAAAGGGATCGACTCAAAACTGAAGGACGCCCTTCAAGACGAGGCGTCACGCGCTGATGCCGATCGCATTTTCGCGAACACGATTCGCGCTAACCAAAACTCTCTAGTCTTAGGCGCGTTCTATCACGACTCTCACGCCGCCGGAAAAGAATCCGAACTCTGCCTCGATAGCTACTACGATCGACTCTATGCAAGTCGCTACTGGATGAAGGAAGCCATTCCGTTTTCGGTCGACGACCCGACGCTCGAGAATTTAAATTACCCTCGCGGAATCCGCACGTTTCTTTCAAGCTATTTCACTCAGCTTGAGCAAAGCGAAGCTACATTTTGGTTCAAAGAAAATGCGGGCGTGATACCGAAGATTCAAGTGGCGCTCCGCGAGTTCCCGGATCTAAACGAGCCTGATTATTTCCCAGGTCTCGCGGTCGTCGTAACTAACAACGACTTCGCAAGTGGGCTCGCGCTCTTAGAGCAAAATCCAAAACTCAACAACATGGACGCAGTCCGCAGGCTCTTCTCTGCCTTCTCTTCCGGTTTGACACCAAAAGAAGCAGCGTCGCTCAGACTCACGATTCAAAAAGCATCTCTGAACTATTGCGAGCGGTTTTTTACATCTGAAGACGAATTGCGTTCGCTAGCGCTCTACAAGAAAAGATGGGGCAACACGCCCGAGTCGGTCGAGAGTTTCAAAGAAAACTCGTGGGAAGACTTTTGGAACAAACTCCCGGTTCCTCAGGGGCGGATGCGCGAGAGATCTGAAGCCGCGATTGAGCGAATCAAACGTGAACTCGTTCCAAATGCGCTCGATATGACTCTCGGCTGGGAACTCAATATTCCGACATTAGCTGACGCTACAAAACACACCGGCTATTTCAATGCTGTGCAAGACCTCGATGGCTCGATCCGCCATTCGAGACTGCTAACCCGATTTGGCAACAACTACTCGCCGTCTCTCGCCTTCAAAACGTTTCTTTTAAACTCAAACACGATTAGCAATACGCGCATCGAAAAAGAACAAGGATCAAACGGAAAATCTCTAAGAACACTTGCCTCCGTTTCGGTCTCTGAATCTCCGACGAGTGAGTCCACGAAGAAGCTTCAAGGTACGCTTGAGATTCCAACGAATTCTGCGGGAGACCTCCTCATCAACTATGCAGGAGCACAACACATCTTCCCGCATATTCGAGCGACCGACCTCTTTTCTGAAAGCGACGAGGCGGAAGTGGTCGAGAAAATGTTCGATAAGGCCTCGGGCCGCTGGACGGACAAAACTCGAAAAGTGAATAAACGCGAGTTCCTGAAGGACAAGGTCGTGTTTTTCGGCGTAACGGCGATCGGCGTTTTCGATCTTCGTGTCACACCGTTCGACGAGAACTTTCCGGGGGTGGAAACCCACGCAAACGTCCTCTCAAACATGATGACTGAACTTTCTCGTGCGAAGGGCGAGAAAGTAAAGCCAGAGACGCCTGGCTTCTTGCGTACGACGCCGTATGAAAAAAACTTGATGGCGATCGTGCTCTTGGTACTCGGTTTCGTTCTCGCAGGCGTCATCGCCTCGAACGAATCCTTGATGGGCCTTTTCGTAACGCTTACCGCTCTGGGCCTCGTTTACTTTTTCGACAAATATTATCTGTTCAACGAAGGCATTGTCGTTGCGAGTACGTTTCCGACGGCGTTGATTTTACTCGAATTCATGACGTTGACCTTCTTCAAATATTTCACCGAAGAACGAACGAAGCGAGACCTCAAAGACACGTTCGAGAAATACGTTTCGCCATCGATCGTCAACGAAGTCCTCGCGGATCCAGGTAACGTTGAACTTGGCGGTAAGAAGATGAACTTAACCGTCATGTTCTCTGACGTCCGCGGGTTCACGACGATCTCAGAGAAGCTCGATCCGCGTCAGCTCTCGGACCTGTTGAATAGCTACCTGACGCCAATGACGAACCTTGTTTTCAAAAACAGAGGCACTCTCGATAAGTACATGGGTGATGCCATCATGGCTTTTTGGGGTGCGCCGGTTCACTTCCCCGATCATGCCATTCACGCGTGTCGATGCGCGCTCCAGATGCTCGACAAACTCAAAGAACTTCAAGCGGACTATCGCGCCAAAGGTCTTCCCGAAATCGATATC
>CAJYOV010000097.1 GCA_913776405.1 Pseudobdellovibrionaceae bacterium | reverse complement strand
TCGCTGATCTAAAAAACTCATGTGAAGTCACGAAAGAAAATCTTGAGCCGACGCCGCTCAGGCGCCTGACGACCAGCGAATACACGCGCACAGTTGTCGATGTGTTTCAGTGCCAATACAACTGCTGGTACCATAACGGTCAGGGCGTAGAACCTTTGTTCCGCGCGCTGCCTGCTGAACCACTTCGCGATTCGATCGCGACCTACATTCGATTCTCAAATCTCGACCAGTCGATGACGCCTGAACGCATCGCGGGCTATCACAAAGTCGCACTCGCCGTTTCTGAAAACGTCTCCAATGGCGGCCTCGGCTACACGCAGTTCTATCTTGACCCATGTTACGGCGGCGCTGCGACGATCACGCCTGAGTGCCGTCAAAAGCTCATGAAGTCGCTTGCACTTAAACTTTATCGCCGCCCGATCTCAAATAGCAGTTATCAAGATCTTGAGCAGACCATGGGCACCACCGGAACATGGCCCGAGCAATTCAAGCGCGGCATTTACTACCTGATGATGTCGCCTGAGTTTCTCTACCACTTCGAGGCGGATGGCCCGGTTGAAAACGGGATCGTGACACTCGATCAATACGCGCTTGCCTCTAAAATGTCATTTCTCCTAAGAGGTCGCGGCCCCGATAAGGAGCTACTCGCACGAGCGGCGACGGATCAGTTAAAAACGCCAGCGCAGATCGATTCGGCTCTTGAATACATTCGCTCGACATACACTCAACAAGTCAAAGATCAGATGTGGACGTTCATCGGCGAATGGCTCGCCGTGCCCACCGCAAACTTCGTCAACGATGCCAAATTCGTTGCGATCGCAAACGGCGCTTACAACGCAGGCGATGGAAACGTGAACCGTCAGCTTCGCGAAGATATGAATACCGAGCTCCGCGATATGTTCGAGTACTTCATTTTCACGACACCCGGAACTTACAAAGATTTGCTGACAAACGACTCTTCGTTCGCGAAAAGTCCGATCGTGGCTGGCTTCTACGGGCTTAACGTTTGGGATGGTACATCCGCACCACTCACTCACAAGCCCTTCGAACGCGCAGGCTTCTTGACGACATCTGCCCTCCTTGCGCGCGGGACATCCAATCAAAACCCGTTTCGTTCGGGCGGTTTATTCTACAAACACATTCTCTGCCGCACATTCGAGACGGCCGCAGAGCCGCTGAATCAGCCAAGCCTCGATCCGTCAGACGATCTCAAACTCATGACGACGCGCGAGCGTTACGAGAAAATGGTGCCGCGAACATCGTCCTGCATGAATTGCCATACGCCGCTTGAGTCGTTCGGAATGGGCTTCCAAGACTACGATGCGTTCGGCCGTCACAGAAAAGGCTATGAGCGAATCTTCGACAGCTCAGGCACGCTCATCGGCACGAAAGCTGTCGACACCTATAAAGTTGCAAACGTAAACAATCAATCGATGCTCCTTCGCTCGGGAGTCGATGCCGTTCAACAAGTCGCCGCGACGACTGAGCCTCAAGCGTGTTTCGCAAAACAATACATCCGTTTTGCAAACGCACGCCTCGACAATTCACGCGACGCTTGTATCACGAAGCGATTTACAGAAAATCTCACCAAGATGTCGGTTTGGAATGCGATCAAAGCGTACATCGCAGACGAATCCTTCTCGAAACGGCGGATCCAATGAAACGTGACAAGAGCCGCAACGATCAAGTCGTCTTCAACCATGTCTCGCGACGCATGTTCATCAAAGGCGTTGGCGGGCTCTTTGCCGCTCCGTATTTAGCATCGCTCTTACCAAGCGAAGCGCAAGCTGCTGGCGAGAACATGAAACGCCTGATCGTGATGACAACGCCGAATCAATTGCCTAGTAACCTCGTCTTCCCCGACGATCTTCGCGGGCGAAGCATCCCGGCTGACTTACTCGCGCTTCAGATGCAGAAGTCGGACGGCACGTATCCGTACCGCGACCTTTCGCTTTCAAGTCTAGTCAGTGTTCGCGGGCAGATTTCGGGCTTACTCGATACAAAGTTCAACTCTTACGCCTCGAAGCTTGCGCTTTATCGCGGCGTCGACATGCCGGGCCGGATCGACCACGGGCGCGCAAATTCGCTTGGCAACCTTGCCGCTAGCCATCTCGGCACCGCTCGCAGATGGGCGCCGATGAAGACACTCGATGAGTATCTAGCAAACTCAAACAACTTCTACACGAATGGCAAGACAGCCTACCGGTTTCCGATTCTTCGTGTGGGCGAAGGCACGATCAGCACCGATGTCATCGACCCCGCTCGACCGCAAGAAGGTTTGGGTATCGGTGGAAACAACGCATCTCTTACGATGAACGGAAATCTCTCACA
>CAJYOV010000096.1 GCA_913776405.1 Pseudobdellovibrionaceae bacterium | reverse complement strand
GCACTCGTTGCGCCCGCTAACGTGTAGGCTTCAATCGGGGTCGGCCCTTTAAAGGCTTGAGAGTAATTTGCGAACAGCGACTGATCTTTTGTAAGTGCGTATCGAACGCCGATGTTCGGACTTAAGCCGGTGTCACTGACAGTCTGAGATGAAACATCTTTTAGGTTGTAGTCATCAAAACGAGCGCCTGCTGAGAGATCCCAACGTTCTGATAAATCGTAATCTGCTTGGGCATAGAGACCGAAAATGTTCACCGACTCAGACGCGCGCGCCGTGGTGCGAATGGCCTCGCCTTTTTCGCGAGCGAAATCGGCGCCTGCCGTCACGTTGACTCGACCGAGCTTGAAAAGGTTCCGAAGATCCGCGCCCGTCGTTTGCGATGTTCCTAGGCTCTCGACACCTGCATTCGCCTGAGAGAATGTCGTCTTCGTATCGTACGCTTCGGCCCGAAGATTCAAAAGGTTCGACGGTGTAAGGTCATAGCGAAGTGTGTAGGTTTCGTTTTTAAACTTTTCGTCACGTGGCCCATTTGCAGGGAAATTGCCGAAATGAGCTCGCAACACCCGAGTGGCGTTATCGACACGAGCGACAGTTGAAAGTGTCAGGCGCTGGTGTTCGCCTGGCTGATAGCTGGCCTTGGCAAGATAGCTCTTCGGCTTTGCGGCCGTGTAATCTTGTCGCGCGCCACTCCCCGTTCGGTAATCGATCGATTCAGCAAGAGTTCCGTAGAGCAACACACCTGTGCGCTCGGTTGGTTTTGCGAAGAGACCGAGGCTTGCGCCCTTTTCATCAGCAGCTGTTTGGTAGCGACCTTTTACGAATGCGCCGTAGGTTGAACCGGGACGAAGGAGGTCTTCAACGTCTTTCGTATCGAATCTCACCGCACCGCCGAGTGCTCCTGCACCCGAAAGCGCCGAGCCCGTTCCAGCGACGACATCGACTTGCTTGATCAATTCCAGGTCAACTGTCACGCGACCGCGGTGGTGGAACATGTAACCGCTTTGTCGAGCGCCATCAACAGTGACGTTCAACTGCGTGTCTTCAATGCCTCGAACGTAAATTTTTTGGCCGACTTCCTGACCACCACCCACACTCACGTCAGGCGAGTGTCGAAACGCGTCTCTTAACTCGAGAACGTTTTCTTCATCCATCTTCTCGCGCGAGATGACTTCTGTAGCAGTCTGATCCTCTCCTGAATCTTCGATCGAGATTTTTTCGAGATTTGCTTCTTGCGAGTCCGAAGCAGCCGGCTGTGGGGTCGGCTCAGCCTGCGGCAAGTCTTGCGCATGGGTGCTGAGATGTATCGCACTTAGAATAAGCGTTAACGCGATTTGCTTTTTCATGAGAGGGCTCCTTGGGGGCGAGGCACTGTTGACGATGATTTTTTTAATTGAGATTTCTTCCACCAGACGATGACGCCTGTGACGTAGAAGAAGAGCGGCAAAAGCCCCGAGATGAAGATGAGGAATTCGCCGAACCAGCCCCAGAAATGGCCGACATGAAGATCGTGGTTGACGGCGCGAACGTCGCCCGCAAAGGAATCGCGTTTTTCTTCAGGCTTTAGCGTGCCGTCAGCTGCGTACATGCGACGTATTTCTTTGCCGCCGGGCCACGCCATTACCATCGCGTTCGGCCCGCGCACTCGAACAAAGAGCGGGCGCAAATCTTTACCGTAGTCGACTTCCATCGAACTTTGAATTGCGGCCCAATTGAACTCGGTCGGCTTTTGATTAGAGCCAGAGCGAGGTTCACCTTCTTTTGGTTGTTCTGTTTGCGACGGCTGAGGCGTAAACCAATTCGGCTTTGAGATGTAGGTGCCGGTGGCAGTGACCACGATCATCAGAATGAGTGTCCAGATGCCTGTCACTTTGTGCAGTTCAAGGTTCATCTGTAGCGCGTTTCGCCACTTTCGAGTTTTGAGTGCGGAGAAGATCGATCGATTCCGTGGCCACCAAAGAAGAAGGCCAGTCACCAGAATCAGGCACATCAGAATTCCCGCTGCTCCCATGATCGTGCGACCTGTACCGCCCCAAAAAAGATCGTGGTGAAACGCGAACATGAAGCCTGTGAATGTTTGGCTAGACACTTCGGTGCCACGAATTTGAAGTGAACCTGGATCGATGAACGTGGCCGTCATCCTGCGTTCTTCACCCGGTTTAGCCGCGTCGATCACGACTCGGGCCGTTTGGTCACGCTCACCACTTACGCGAATCATGAAAGGCGGCTTGTCAGTTTGAAGCTGCGTCTGCGCGACTCTCACAAGATCAGCGAGCGAGACCGAATTCGCAGACGGTGTCACGTGATGGAGTTCAGGTTTAAAGAAACGATCAATGGCATCGTCGTAAACCAGGTACGAGCCTGTTAGGCCAAGTAAAACGAAATAGAATCCTGCAATCAGTCCGAACCAGCGATGGGCCCAATCAAAAACTTTTCTCATCTCGTGCACAAGTCGCAAACGCGCAGGCGTTCGGTCAACGTTCACGTGTTTTCGCAGTCATTACGGTTTCAATAACCTGAGAACAAGTCGCACCCAGACCGCTGAAATTTGACGAAGAAGTGGATTCGACTTATCTGTTTTCCCAATGAGAATGAACTTTTTCGCGCTTCCAAGCACTCAGGCTATCACGTTCTCCGCGTCGGTTGCGGCTCATGCGCTTCTCGTTGTTTCGATGCTCTTCGTTCCGCATCTGAAATCGCCGCTACCCCTTGGCGTGAATCGAAAAGGCGATGCGACGCTCATTGAACTTGGATCCACAACGTCAACTAAGAAATCCACACCGACCGTTTCCCGAAATCCTGATGACATCGTTGTGAAAACGAAAATGACTTCAAAAACGAAGTCGCCGGAAGAGCGCGATCAAAAAGTCGCGAAGGCTTCTGATTCAAAACAAGAAGCGCAGTTCGGCTCGCCTGATGGCACGACAGAATCGGGCCCGCTTGGTGTCCAGAATGGTTCCGTCGTGAGCGAGCGAGAGCGCTACTTGTACGAACTTCGTCGTCTCATCGATGGCCGCAAGATTTACCCATCAATGGCAAAACGCATGCGCCAATCGGGCGAAGTCGTTGTGAAGTTCGTGATTCTCAAAAGCGGTGAAATTCAGAATATCGAAATCGCTAAACCGTCACATCATGATCGACTCAACGAAGCGGCTTCTCAGCTGGTCGCAGGCATCCGGACCTACAAACCACTTCCGGCCTCTGTCGCATCTGCGACTTCGAGTTTGGTCGTGTCTGTTCCGGTTGAATATCGACTGCAGTGACGGCAATTAAAACGCCAAGACACCTCAATGACTTGAGTCTCTAACCATCGAATCAACTTTCAACTCTTACACCTTACTACGAAGGATCACATATGAAAGCATACGCAGCAGCTCTCGTTCTCTCGCTCGTCTCGATCGGCGCACACGCTCACGTTGAACCAGGCAAACATGTTGGCCAAACAGCCGACGGCAAACCCTGCTCGATGGAAGCGGGCGCAACGTATTTTGAAAACAACGCTCATCACCCGTTGAATGAGCGCATCAAGATCGTTGTCGACGGCACTGAATTCACTGTCGGCCACCCGCCAGTAGTCGATGCCGAAAACGCAATCGCGTACTTCAACCACGATCTCTTTCAAGGCATCGTGCCCACT
>CAJYOV010000095.1 GCA_913776405.1 Pseudobdellovibrionaceae bacterium | reverse complement strand
CCGCTTCTAGCGTTGATTTGCGCTTGCAACGTGGCCGGATCTAGATCGCCTTGAAGATCTTCTGAACCAAGCAAGTTGTAATCGCCGCCCATGCGAATGCGTAACGGCGCAATGATGCTCGTAGGGTCGACGCGAACCCATCGGCCCGCACTCTTGCGAGTGGGGTCGTCGCGCCAAATTTCAGTCCATGCGTGTGCTTCAAGATCGCGAACGATCCAGTAGCCGCCGTAGTCGTTGTAACTGCCGCCTTGAAATCCAACCGTTACTCGCGCGGGAATACCGGCGGCTCTCATGAGCGTTGCAAAAGCGGCCGCGTAGTGTTCGCAGAAGCCCAATTTTCTATCGAAGAGAAACTGAGAGAGCTGCTGGACTCCATCACCCTGAAAGACGCCAGGGCTTTTTGTGTATCGAAACTTCTGATCGATGAACCACTTGAAACCGCGGTCCGCGACTTTGTCGGCGAAGGTTGGAGTTTCAGACGAAGATTGAAGGGCTTCCGCTTCTTTCAACCAGACTTGCGCGATTTCACGCACGCGAGGGTCAAGATTCTCCGGGAGCTGTAAAAAGGCTTCGCGGTCGTCGGTAATCAAAAACTGAACTTGAGGGAGCGTCGTCGATTCGCCGTCGTAAACGGCTCGGCCCGAGAGAGGACGCTGTGTTTCCCAGATCAAGCCTTGGCGCTGACGCAAGCCGAGTGCTTGCATCTTCGCGCTACCGGTCACGGACTTCGCGTAATCGAGTGCAAAAATCCAAGTACGGAATCGTGGCTCAAGAAACACATGATAGCCGATGCTCGTCGCTGCCCCCGAAGTTTGATCTGTGGCTCGCGACGGTCTCGGATCTTGGCCCCAACCGCCACGCTCCGGCTTCTTCCAGCGGAGACCGTCAGCGACGCTTAGAATCGAGCCGCGCCAGTAGAGCATTTCAGGCGCGGGCACTTTGCCGTCGAAATTTACGCGAAAAGCGACTTCTTGGCTGTCTGCTAAATTCTCGATCTCACCCGGATCGAGAGAATCAGAAAACCCGCCGGTCTGTGATTGAGTCGAGAAGCGATAGAGGTTCGTCGAAAAGCGAGGGAATGCAACGAAGAGAAAAATCCAAACTGGAATTGCAAGACTTAGCATCTTCATCACGGGGCGGAACGAGCGGGGAGACTTGCGTCGTTCTTGTTTGTGAAGTTGAAACATAAGAGTTGTGATCAGCAAAACATCGACAGCCATGAAGACCGTTGAGAAAAGCGACTGCGAGTTCAGAAGATGCGTCATCAATAAGAAGAACGCAGTGAAGATCACGAACATGGCATCGCGGTATCGATTTGTCTCAAGAAGTTTCGCGCTCGCGAGGATCACGAGAAGAGCGCTTGCGGCTTCATGACCAAAGATCGTTTGATACTCAAAAGCAACGCCGACGGAACAAAGGACTGAAATCGACCAGAGGAACCATCTCGGCGGTCGTACCAAGCCGCGAAGAAGCGCCAACGTTTTCCACGCGAGGAAGAAATAAGCGATGGCACTTGTCCAAATCGGAATGTCGGCCATGTGCGGAAGAATATTGAATGCGATGATGGCAACTAACAGAAGCTGAATTTCTTTGTCCCACGTTTTCTCACGAAGCATCGGCGCCTCGCATGTCTCGAGAGACATCGAATTCAGCTAGCGCCTCAAGGCAACGTTGACCGTGCGCGGGCCCAAGTCCAGGAGGGATCGTGAGCCCCGGGAGTCTGAGAGAGAAGGGGTCTCTTTTCAAGAGCGCTTCGTTCACCCATTTGCAGAGCTGCGACAGTCGGTCTTCTGGAGTTAAAGAATCGAGCGCGTACCAATCGAGAAGCGTCGGTGTTGGTGCACCATCGTTAAATTCTTTCACCAGAAGCGGGCGACCCTTCGCGCGCGCTTTCCAATCAATGTGCGTAAACGCATCACCCTCTTGATAACGACGGTGGCCGTGAAAGTCTTCGCCGCCTTTGACGACGTTTACACCTTGAGCCTCTTCAGCCGCTTGACCAGCCGGTAAGTGCGCATGCCCTTTGGGTTCCGGGTAAATCCACACCGTTGTTTTCGCCTCGAGACGAATCCACGCGCGAAAAAGACCAAGCGGGAAGACGGTCGAGACTTCGACATCGACGAATTCGTAACGTCCGCGACTTGGCGCCGGATAAGAGGTGCGGAGTTTGATGAAACTTTTAGAGAGAAGC
>CAJYOV010000094.1 GCA_913776405.1 Pseudobdellovibrionaceae bacterium | reverse complement strand
CGATCTCGCGCTCACCTTTTTCGATACGACGTGCGATCTCAACTTCGCCTTCGCGAGTGAGAAGGCTGACTGAGCCCATCTTGCGGAGGTAGAGGCGTACAGGGTCGTTACCCTTCGCGTCTTCTTCCGAAGATTTTTTGTCGTCGTCATCGTCGTCTTCGTCTTCTTCTTTGTTCGGGTCTGCGAGGAACGCGCTTGTTTCGCCTTCTTCGTCTTTTTTCTCGCTGAGTTCAGTGATGATTACACCACCGACTTCGAGAGCCTGCATGAACGAGTCAAGAACACCTGGGTTGATGATCTCGACAGGCAACAGGTCGTTGATTTCCTCGATCGTGAGGAAACCTTTTTCGCGAGCCAGCTTCATGAACCGTGCGATCTCTTCTTTGATCAACTCTTGCTGTTGTTCAACCGAGAGCTCTTTCGGTGCTGTGCTTGCGATCGTTTCTTGAGGGGTATTTGCCATTAGATCTTTTCTCCAACTGACTTACGTATCAAATCTCGTTCCAATTTCGATTCGCGCGAATGAGGCTGATTTCCATCTGAGACCGCTTAGGGTCGAGAGAGCGCCGAGGTGGCTTTTCGTGATGGAGATCCTTCAAGATTGGCGTGAATCCTCTCCAACGTTTTGGGCGTTTGCGGAAGCTGCCAAATTAACGCACAGGCCGCTCGCTTGTCCACCCGTTAGTCCGCGAAAACACTAACTTTGTGAAGAGCAGCTATTTTAGCGCCTCGCATAATTTTCGTCGAGAGCCACAGCAATTTACGGGCCATTTTCCTAAGCGAAGTGCGTTTGCGAACTAGAGTTACTCGTCCTCTTTTCGAGTCCGCAGTCGATCGCGCTGAAGCGCCTGAACCTTTTCGAGCGTCGCAAGATCGACCTTATCTTTCAAAGACTGAGCAAGTACGCGGGTTTGGTTCCGCTGGTAGCGCTTGCGAAGCGCCTGCAGGTAATCCTGCAAAAGCTTGCGGTCACTGCCTTCTGGCGCCTCAAGCGGGATCATCGGAAGCGCGTACGAAAGCGCTGCCGGCGCATCGACCTCGGCCGCAAGATTGGCCGCGATGCTTGAAAAGCCCTCGGGCTTTGCTCGGTAGCGCTCAATGCCACGTTTCAGAATCTCTTTTACCCCTGGGTGGCCAATGATTTGAGCGAGTTCATCCGCCCCACCGTTTTCAACCAATTCCCGTAGGAGTGGCTCGCGGTAAAGCAAAAGACTCATTACGAAGACTTCGTCTTTCGGCGCACCCTTTAACGTGACACGAACAGGCTGCGGCTCGGTTAGTTGAGTTTCTTCAACCAATGCGCGCGAGAGAGCCTGATCTGGAGCCGAGGTTGCACCTTGGCCCGCAGCCGAGGGTTGAGGCGTAACCGAAGCTACGGGTGCCCTTGCGCCGTCCGGCCGCGATGGCCCAGCGCTAGGGCCACCCGGCCTAGGGCCGCCTACCGCCTGAGCCGCGCCTGGAGCAGCTGAGGCACCTTGAGGCTGTACGCGAGGTGCTAGCGCTTGAATCGATTGCGCAAGCGAACGACGAACCCAACCGAGATCGACATCGAGTTGGTTCGAGAGTTCCATGATGTAAAGTTCTTTGAGTTGTTGGCTCGCCATGTTCTTCATCGCGTTTGCCGCTTCTTCGACAATCTGAACTTTTTCAGAAGCGGAACCGTGATAGATCTTCATCCAACGCTGCGAAAGAAGAAGGTTGAAGAGTTCCGGAGCGCGCGAGATTTCTTGTTTGAGCGCTTCAGCACCATTTGTGCGAACGAAATCATCGGGATCCATTTTCTCTGGGAGAATGAAACCCTTCGGCATGAGACCTGCCTCAAGCAAAACCGGAAGTGATCTGTCGGCCGCGTTGATACCTGCTTCGTCACCGTCGAGGAGCATCTTCACGTTGTGCGTGTAACGTTTTAGAAGTTTTGCGTGCTCAGGCGTAAACGCGGTGCCAAGAATCGCAACGACGTTTTTAATTCCGGCGGCATACAACGAGATTGCGTCCATGTAGCCTTCGACGACGATCGCTTCATCTTGTGCGCGAATAAACTTGCCAGTTTCGTGAAGCCCGTAAAGCACGCGCGACTTGTTAAACACCGGCGAGTCAGATGAGTTCACGTACTTCGGAAGTTGATCCGTCAACGTTCGACCGCCAAATCCGATCACGTCACCTGTCGGTGAGAAAATCGGAAACATCAAACGCTCACGGAACAAATCGAAATACTGATCCGATTTCGGACCTGTTTTCGGCGGATTCTTTTTCGGTTTCAATAGGCCAAGCGCTTCGCCGGCTTGAAGCGGAACGCCTTTTGACTCGAACAATTTGCCGAGCCCACTCCACTCATCAGTTGAAAGACCGAGACGGAATTTTTCAACGATCTCGGCATTCAACCCGCGCTTCACGAGGTATTTCTGCGAAGCGTGGTCTTCGGTCATGCTCTTGAGATTGTGATGGTAATGGACAGCGGCGAGACGATTGATCTTTAAGTACAGATCTTTTTGATCGTGCGAAAGCCCTGGCCTGCGTTGGCCGCCTTCTTCACGCTCTGGCAGCGGAATGTTCGCGCGACGTGCGAGAAATTCAACCGCTTCGGGAAACGACATGCCGTTATAAAGTTCGAGGAAGTTGTAGAGGTTGCCACCCTTCTTACAGCCGTAGCAGTAGAAGAGTTGGTTGTCTTCAGTGACTGAAAACGAAGGGCTCTTGTCGCTATGATCCGGAAACGGGCAACGACCCATGAGCCGATGGCCCGTGCCCTTCAGCTCTGTGTGTTGCCCGATGATTTCAGCGATATTGTTCGCATCGCGAACCTTCTCAATGAAGTCCTGGGTAAACCGCAATCTAGCGACCTTTCAGAGGAACAGTTAGTTGAGCTTCGACTTGATGATCTCGCTCATGATCTTGTTGTCAGCTTGGCCACCGGCGCGCGCTTGCGCTTCCTTCATGACTTTGCCCATATCTTTCACTGTCGTAGCGCCGGTTTCAGCGACAACAGCCGTGACGATTTTTTCGATCTCTTCGCGCGAGAGCTGCGCTGGAAGGTACGCTTCAAGAAGTTTCAACTCGGCAGATTCTTGATCGACGAGATCTTGGCGGCCAGCTTGTTGGAATTGTTCGATCGATTCTTTACGCTGCTTCACGAGCTTCTTGATGACGCCCATGTATTCTTCTTCGGGCATCGCGTTCGGGCGAAGTTCGATTTCGCGGTTTTTGAAAGCCGACTGAACCATGCGAATCGCGCTGAGTTTCGCCGCGTCTTTTGCTTTCATCGCTTCTTTGAGATCTGCAGAAATTTGTTCGCGTAGTGCCATGAGGTGCTCCTCAGAATGTGGCCGCGCATTTTCGTGAGCCGCGGGCCATGCTTTAGAAATTAAAAGAGCCGGTTGTGCCGGCCCTTTCTAGAAACATTTGAGATGATTCGAGTTGTCTCACTTAAGAGATCAATCCATCGAAGCTTTCTTTTGTTTCTTAATCAAACGCTTACGGGCAGAGATAGACTTCTTCTTAAGACGAACGCTCGGCTTTTCGAAGTGCTCGCGCTTTTTGACTTCCGACAAAATGCCCGATTTCTCGCACGACTTTTTGAATCGGCGGAATGCTTGTTCGAAGCTTTCGCTTTCACGCATCTTTACGAGTGCCATATATTCACCTGCCCTTCTGGCTGAGCCTAGATTTCGGCTTTCCGAGGCTATGGCCCCTTCAACCGAGTTCTTGGGTATAACCCTAAAATCACGCAGTTGACAAACAGCAACATCGGTCGGTAGGGCCTTTCTTTATGCAGGACGACGAGAAATACATGCGCAGAGCCCTCGACCTAGCTGCTGAGGCGGCGGCGAAGGGCGAAATTCCAGTTGGCGCAGTCATCGTTGAACAGACGCTCGATGGCCCACGAGTTGTGGCAGAAGCCAGCAATTTTAAGGAGTTAAGTGGCGACCCGCTAGGTCACGCAGAAGTCCTAGCGATTCGTCGCGCAGCTGAAAGCCTCGGCCGCTGGCGGCTTAGCGGCTGCACCCTTTACGTGACGCTAGAGCCTTGCACCATGTGTGCTGGCGCGATCGTTCATGCCCGCGTCGATCGGGTCGTTTACGCAACCCAGGACCCAAAAGCAGGCGCCGTCCAGTCGCTTTACCAGATCCTGAGTGACCCTCGCCTGAACCACGCACCGACCATCACGACCGGTGTTTTACAAGCCGAGGCCTCTGAGCAGCTCAAGGGCTTCTTTCGCGCCCTTCGAGCCAAGAAAGATTAAGCCTTCGGACCACCGAGTTTTTCGCGGCCGCCGAAGAACGGGCGAAGAACTGGCGGAAGTTTTACTGAACCGTCTTCTTGCTGAAGCTGCTCGAGGAAGGGTACGAGAATGCGCGGCGATGCGACTGCCGTATTGTTCAGCGTGTGAACGAATCGAACCGTGCCTTCGCTGTCGCGGTAGCGCACGTTTGTTCGGCGCGCTTGCCAGTCGTGAAGGTTCGAGCACGAGTGCGTCTCACGGAACACGTTTTCTGAAGGCACC
>CAJYOV010000093.1 GCA_913776405.1 Pseudobdellovibrionaceae bacterium | reverse complement strand
AGGTTCGGTGCGTTCGATGGCGTCGCGGGAGGAGCGGCCGCGGCCGATGACGGTGATGGGTTTGGTGGCGGCGATTTGTTTGAGGTCGTTCAGGGTTTTTGAGATGGCGGTGCGGGAGCCGAAGTCGTAGAGGAAGTAGAAGTCTGCGGCTCGCGGGAGAAAGCTGGGATCGCTTAAGTCGACGCGTTGAAGTTCGATTTCAGCTTGCGGTAGATCTCCTGCGGCAATCGAGCCGCTCTGATTTTCATTGCGCCCGCTCCCCGTCGAGTCCTTCCGCACACGCGCGCAATACGCGCTGAGCACGCGCCTTCCTTCGGCGACGCGATCAGAAACAACTTCGTAACCCGTGAAGCCGACACCCGGGTGATGAGCCGCCACGACGAAGCCCATTCGCCCGTAGCCCGCACCGAGATCGACGATGTGGTGGCCTGGTTTCAAATCGAGAATCAACAGAAGTTCGCGGATCTCAGTATAGGGCGTCTGCAGAGTTTGAATGGGAAGGCCGATCCAGTGTTGCTCGTCGCGAGCGCCGGAAAAGTTCGTGTGTTCACGCGCGAGACGCGCCTCGATCTCGTCGAGCTCAAAGCCCAACCATTTGTCGACCGCCGCCGCATGAACCTGAGCCTCAGCGTAAGTGACGGCCCCACCTGTCGGCTCTGCGCCCGCGACGCCTGCCGGTTCCGAACCCGAACCCGAACCCGCACCCACACCCACACCCACCAACGGAAACGGATCGCACGCATCGAAAACCAGCATAAATTGCGACCTTCCGCCCCATCTGTGGTGGGAACTAAAATCTATCTCAAGGCTTGAGCCTGTCTTAAGCGTCTACACTGTTCTCGGTGGCAGGTGAAAAGATAAAACGCTCAATCCCTAACTGTCTGTCGATTTTGCGAATTGGAACGGCCTTCCTTTTCGCATTCATCCCCGTTGCCTGGCGGATACCGGTGATCGCGATCGCAGCCGCGTCTGAATTTTTTGATGGCTTTCTCGCAAGACGATGGAACGCGGTAACGCCACTTGGCCAACTTCTCGATCCGATTGCCGACAAACTTTTCATCCTCGCAACCGTTGGCACTTTGATCTACGAAGGCAAGGTTACCGTTCTTCAATTTATCTTACTTGCGGCACGAGATATCGTGGTCGCGGTCGGGACGATCTCAGTTCTTCAAGAAAAGAAAGCTCAGTCTGTTCCGCTCCTAAAACCGCGTTGGTCCGGTAAAGTCGCAACCGCGTTTCAGTTCGCATTGCTCTTTGTGCTTTTCACGAATTGGTCGATCGCAAAGCCGCTGTTACATCTTACGATTATCCTAAGCGTGATTAGCGCGATCGATTATCTCTACGCTGTTTTACACCGACGCTTCGACCCGATCGAAGCTTGATGCGAGAGAACGATAGATCGTGATCGGTCGCTCGCCCGAAAGCGGATTCAATTTCGCTAGCCACCGGTGCTTCGATTCAATCGCATAGCGACTATGACGACCGCGAGCGACGATCAACACATCTCGAGTCTCTGCTAGTTTCTTGAGAGCGAACAAAGTGCGTTCAACGGCAGTTGGCGTTCCGTAATCGTAGATGAAGTAAACGTCGGCCGTCGGCAGCTTGAAGCCACGCGACGTCAAATCCGCATGTTCGAGTCGAGACCGCTTCGCACCGAATCTGCTTAAAGCCTCGGTGCCTTCAAGCACGCGCTCTCCAACATACTCATAGCCCGTAAACGACATCGTCGGAAAGTGACGTTCAATCACGAAGCCCATGCGCCCATAGGCCGCACCGAGATCGACGACATGACTTGAGCCTCGCAGCACACTCACAGCTTCTAAAGTTGATCGGAGTTCGAGATAAGGAGTCAGCAAATCTTGCGGATCAAGTCCGAACCACAGCTGCTGATGATCGCCACTCGCACACGGCGCAGGTCGCTTGCTACCCGCTAGATTCAATCGAGATTCGATCGCATCAATACGCAAACCCAAATACGCATCGACTTCACGTGCGTGAGCTTTAGCTTCTGACTTTGAATAGGTGCCTTCATCCTTGAAAGGAAAAGGATCGCGTCTCTCGAACCTCACCATATCAAAAGGGTGAGGGATTAATTAGCGGATGTCGAGCCCCGATTTGAACGACCATCTCGGACGGACGAACCGTTTAAAGCACCGCGAAGTGCGCGGTCCATGGCTTCGTCGACAGCTGGATAGTCCGGAAGAGACGAGCAACGCTTGTTGAAAGCGGCTGGGCTGTTCATATCGACCAACATGCTCGCGTTTGCGTTAATCGCGTTGCCGTCTTTCCATACTCCGAAGTGAAGGTGAGGGCCGCTCGAATTTCCAGTCGATCCCATGCGAGCAATAACTTGGCCGCGCTTAACCCGCGTGCCGATTCGCATGCCCGGTTCAATCGAGCGCAAGTGAGCGTACTGAGTCTCAACGCCGTTACCGTGGTCGATGTAAAGTTCGAGCCCGTAACCGCCGCTTGAGAGTCTACGGCGTTTAATGACGCCGTCTGCGGCCGCTACGATTTTTGCGCCCGTCTGACCGCGGCCACCGATATCATTACCCATGTGGAAAGCAGACCCGTACGTCCGCGGAACGCGCACCCATTTGCCTTTACGCTTCACACGCTTCCAGCTTGTGACTGGACGCGTGCGTGGCCCGAACTTGCTCGGCTGACCACAACCCGCCGGGCAATCGCAAACTGGGGCCGAAAGGAATTTCGTTGGAAACGGCAGACCGCGCGCAAACGTTTGACGACCATCGTAACCGTTTAGATGAAACGAATTTTCATCCGTTCCTTGCTCAAGCGGTTCGCCATCATCGTCCTCAGGAACAGCTGGATCTAAATCTTTTTTCGGTTCCTTCGGCGGGTTCAAACGCGCGTTCTCAATCACTGAGTCGTTGAATTCGTCGGCTACGATATTGTCTGTGCCCGTTGCTCCAGAAGGCTGAACGGCGTCGTTCATGAAATAGCGCATGTCTAAAAGAATGCGCGTACCCGGCGCGATACGGCGGCCTTCGGCGGTGATGGTTTCGTATTGAACAGTCATCCGCATATAGGCGTTGCCAGCCGTGTCTTTTACGTTTGGAAGTGCCTCGATAATACGACGAGTGTCCGGCACACCATTCACGACGGAACGTCGAATGACGTCGCCTGTGACACGAACTTCGAGGTTTGCGCCCTCAGCTGAATAGCCGAGGAAGTTGCCTTGTTCGTCGCGGAAGATGATCCGTCGATTTCCCGATGGCTGGAAGGCGACGTCGTAGCTCTCTGCAGAGAAGTCCATGGCCTGCAGATGCGCCGGAAGAGCCATCAACACGACAAGCGCCAGCGACAAACTTGTCGAGAAGCTCCGTTTCAATTTTAGGCTCAAGTTCAAACGCATCGAGGGTCCTGACTCTTTGGGCTATGGCCCGATTGAGCCTATCCATTACAAGGATGGCGCCACCCTCGAACTCAAACTGAGGCGCTTTCATGTGTCGAAACACTCGACAACCTGTCAGCGTTCTTACGATTCAGCCCCGACCCATTCGACCTGAAGCCGAGATTTGTCGCCGACGTCTCAGACTGAGACATTCTGGTGCGCACTCGCCATCACCCGCCCTTCGAGCGTCCCGCCGCACCGCTTTCGACCTGCCGCTTGCCCGGCTCTTAGAGCTGGCGCAAAATCATCGCACTTGAAGGAGTTCTCTGATGAAAGCCACACAAAAATCTGCCCCCAAAGCCGCGCAAGCGAAACCGCAACTCATGAAAGCGCCTGCGATGAAGATCAACATCGGTATCGACGACAAAGACCGTAAAAAGATCGCCGACGGTTTGTCGCGCGTTCTCGCCGACACGTACACGCTTTATCTCAAAACGCACAACTTCCACTGGAACGTCACGGGCCCGATGTTCCAAACGCTGCACCTCATGTTTGAAACTCAGTACAATGAGCTCGCTCTCGCCGTCGATCTCATCGCTGAGCGTATCCGTGCCCTCGGACACCGCGCACCCGCGACGTATGCTGAATTCTCGGAGCTCTCGAGCATCGAGGAAACGATGGGCGATGTCTCGGCTGAAGATATGATCCGCCTCCTTGTTGAAGGCCAGGAAGCGGTCGTGCGTACTGCACGTTCGATCTTCCCAGCAGTTGAAAAGGCGTCAGACGAGCCGACAGCGGATCTTCTCACTCAGCGCATGCAAACGCATGAGAAGACAGCCTGGATGCTCAGAAGCATGTTGGAGTCCTAAGATCATGTCGAACGCTCGGTGGAATTTAGCAACGATCGCAACCGCTGCACTCCTCATTACGTTCGCAAGTCCTGCGCACGCAACGAAAGTGCTCTTGGTTACGGATCAAGTAAAAGCGCTGAAAGCACGCGAAGTCTCAAAACTCTTCGCAGCCACCGAGCCGTTCTCAAAGATGAAAGATCTAGAGTTCGAGGTCATTCAAACGACACCCCGCAGGCTCGGCTGCACCGTCGCCCCTCAATCTCTTTCTGAGGAAAAAGAGGTGTCGGCACTTTCAGATGAAGAGCTGCTCGCTCGCGCAGAGAGTCGCGACCGCCTCGCAGACATTCACAATTTCACGAAAGCCGTGCAGTCACTTCCTCCGTCTTGTAATGAAAAAGATGGCGGAGTCCCGACTCGGCTGATATCGTGTCAGTCTTCGGTAACAAAATCCTACATCCAGGGCCTTTTGAAGTCTGAACGTGCGGCGCTTGCGATCATCGTCAAAGACGAAGCTCGCTACGGCGGCTCCGGCGGCGAAACGCCTGTCATCACCACAGGCTCTCCAGCCTCGATGGCGATTCATGAACTCATGCATCGTCTCGGATTTGCGGATGAATACGGCTACTACAACTCGTGTGAGGCTGACATCTATTGCGATCAACAGAGCGGCGATTTTACGTCGAAGTCCGGATATGGCTTCTTACCCGGTACTTCGTTTAACGTCGCACTCTTCAACGCGCGTGCAAGCTATTCGAGCAGCTCGGAAGTTCGCCGCACCCATGGCCCGAAAGTTCCATGGCTTTCGTCGATTAGCAGTTCGACAAAGCTCTTAACCAACTCAAAGCTTGGAACTCCGGATTCCGGTAAAGTCGGGATCTACCGTGCAATCGTCTGTGATAAAGCGACAAAGAAACTCGAAACTTGGCAGTCGACATCTGAGCCGACAATCATGAAGACGTTGTCGACGACTTACATTCCAAAACCCTATTGGAACACGCTCGCGAAATCGCTTGGCACCAAAATCACGCCGTAACTTCGCTCGAAGATTCACTCGGGCGAAGGGTCTCGTAAACGACATCCGCCAAAAAATCCGAAGCCACATCACCGATGTGCAGACCATCTGGAACAAGATCGAAAAACGTATACCGACGGCCGCGAATATCAAGATGGCCGTCTCGCAAGATCTGCACGTAAAGGCTTTCGAGCGGAATGATTCGCACGACTGGCGAGGCCGCTTGAAATAAACGCAATCTTTCGTTCAACGCGTCTCTCAACGGCTGAAAGCCAGGTGCGAGTTCGGGAATATCGCCAATCAAAAGTGGAATCTTGAGGCGCTCCGCTTCTGAGACCAGGAATTGAAGCTTCTTGAAAGCTGATTCCAAATTTCCACGCGCAGAATCCCAGAAGAAAAGATCGAGCCCGATAATGATCGAACGATCTTCGAGGTCTCTAGAGTTCACGAGGCCCAGAACGGAAGCGCCCGTTTGCCCACCTCTCGCAATCACTTTCACTTGCGGCTTCTCGACGTGGCGATGAGCGAGGCGCTTGCCCGGACTGAGTGAGGCCCAATCTGCGCTTACGCTCGCACCGATGATCAGAGGCTTTGAAAAGAGAACCGAATCGTTTGGAACTGACATCGCGCTACAGTACACGAAATCGAAGAGCAGCAGCTTCACGCCGCTTAGCTCTTAGGTAACGCCTACGTCACGCCCTCATAGGAACGTGAGATGCTACTGAACGCGCTCTGAGGCCATGTAGAACACGCCGTCTTCTGGCCATGCACACGCATTTGCGAAAAGGCCTGTGTGTTTCTTCTCAAGATAAACGCGCACCCACTTCCAACCGTCAGCTAAGACCTTCGCACTCTCGCGCGGATCAATCGCAACCGTGCGTGCAACTTCGAGCTGACCACAGACAGTTCCGGATGTGCTTGGTTTATTGCGAATGCGGCGAACGCTCGGAAGCGTTAAAGTTGCCACCCTCGATTCTACATCCGTCGGCAGCTGGCCGACCCACTGAGCGAGAAGCTTATTTAAGCTTTCACCTTCTGACGTTCCGAAAAACTGCGGCGATCCGCCAGGTGGCATCGGTGGTGCCGTTACGGCATGGGTGATCGACTGATACATCTTACTTTCTTCTAAACTCTTCGCGACCACCCACTGGTTTTTGACGAGGAAGTCGAGAGTCGAAAAACGATCGGTCGCAATTTCGGTGTCTTGGACTTTGCCATGGCAAGACGCGCAGTACTTCTGAACGAGCTTTGATTGCACGGCTTCATAACCGCGAAGCAAATCTGCGTTCGAGAGGATCGCGTTTCGCCACGCAAGAGAGACGCCATGCTCGCCGCCCGATTCTGCCTTGAAGTCTTGGCACGTCTCTTTGTAAGTCGCGTTCACCGTGCGCGCGAGACGTACGATCGTGCGGTTCTCACGATCTTCTACGATCCAGATCGAACCATCGGCGGCAACCGTCATGCCGACCGGTGCACCTTTAGGTCTGACGCCTTTGACTGGGTCCCATTTCTTAATGAGCTCCGTGTAACTGGCGTTCTGCACGAGCCCACCTTGGGGCTTAAAAGGTTTCTGCGAAGGGCAAGCACCTTTGTTGTCGAAGGAATAAGTGGCCTTTTCTTTCGTAGAGGTTAAGAGAGGTTTTCCGTTTGCGTCGACATCGTATGCGACCACGCGGTGACCCGTCGGCTGATACCCGTGCCACGTCATCAAAAGTTTTCCGCCGAGCTCTCGATCGAACATGCGGCCTTGATAATAGAGGGCCGACAAAGGTGCCGCATGCGGCGGGATCAATGAGTACGGCGCTTGATATTCGCCGACTTCTTTCGGGTTCGTCAGCGAGCAGTCAACCGGTGTTCGGTACAGCTTGAACGTCTCGCTCGAAGCGTTTTCTTTGTATTTCCATTCCGGCGAAACAGCGTGAAAGTTGTAACAATATGGCCATCCGTAATGAAGACCACGCTTCGTTTCGCTGAGGTCGATAAGATTCATTTCCTCGTAAGGTTCATCGAGTTCTGGAAAGTCGCGCGAGTTTTCACCTTGAACGAGAAGTCCGGAAGAGTGAATCGCCATCGCCATGGAGTTTCTTAAACCCTTCGCCGTGATTTCGTAAAACTTCACACCACCTTTGGGCGGCTTCGCAACCATCGAGCCTGGAATGCGAAGAATGCTCGCCATTCCGGTGCCACCGTCGTCTGCGCAAACACGGTAATCCTTCGCATCACCCTCCGTTGAAACGGAACAATGGTCGCTGGGTGCGCCTGCGTTGATGTAGAGATCGCCGTTTCGAGGATCGAATGTGAAATGCGCAAGCGGATGCATGTGGCCTTCGCGGCCAGGCAGGCCGCCGACGACAAGTTCCCAAGTTTGGATTTTACCCTCGCGATAGGAGAAGCGCGAGATCGTCTGCTTTTCACCGACGTAAAATTTGCCGTCAGGCCCGAGCGCAAGTCCATGCGGATTGTTGAGTGGGTACTTCAGAAGCGTGACTCCTCGCCTCGAGAGTTCTTCGAGAGGCGATAGAGAGCTCCGTTATCTGCTTTCCACCCGCCCATGTCGACGACAAGAAAGTCATCCGAGTTTGGCACCTGAACAATCGTACGCGGCATGACAAAACTTTTTTTCGTAGCCGAATCGACCGCGCGATCGCGAGCGAGAACCAAGCCCAAGCAAGTGCCGGGTGCAGTCTCAACTTTCAATCTCGGGAAGCCGTCGCAAGAACGATCGTCAGGGTCGTAGGCGTAACCACTTTTATCGACACGCACGCCTGAGGCTGCGATCCCCCGTTCAGGGTAAGATTTCATCGATTCGCAACCAACCAGTACAAGAGCTAAGAAACTGAAAACGAGAAAGGCTCGCACGTCGACCATCCTGGAACGCCAATGACATAAAACAAACGAGGTTCACCTGCCATATTCGAGCGCGAAACCCGCCCTCGCTAGTCGTGTTCAGCTGACCAAGACTGAAGCCCGTCTAAAGTCGACCTATTGAGATGTGTACGATTCTTAAAAACCCGACCTTTCTTGGGTGAAATTGTGGCTCAAGCTTCATTGCCCTTTCGAGGCGAAAAACGATAAATTATGTCTCGATCCCCTGGCTTTTGGAGGCCTCGCTCGTGAGCGAAGATATCGACGACTCCGCTTATGATCTCGAGACCGAACTCTTGATAGAGGCGCTCTATCAAAAGTTCCATTACGACTTTCGCCATTACGCGCGTTCGTCCGTAAAGCGCAGACTTCAGCACGCGCTCTCTCGCTTTCATTGCCCGACGATCTCTCATATTCAGGCGCGCCTGCTTCATGAAAACGGGTTCTTGCAAGAGCTGATCGACGTTATTACGGTGCCTACGACCGAAATGTTCCGTGACCCTACTTATTACGCTGCCCTCCGAACCGAAGTTCTTCCGGTTCTAAAGACGTACCCGTCCTTGAAAATTTGGATCGCGGGCACAAGTACCGGTGAAGAAGTGGTCTCGTTCTGCATTCTTCTTAAAGAAGAAGGGCTTCTCGAAAAGACGGTCATTTACGCAACCGACATCAATCAACGTGTCCTCGATCAAGCGAGTCGCGGAATTTATGATACGGAAACAATTAAGCGCGCGACTCTCAATTACCGCGAATCTGGCGGTAAGGGCATGATTTCAGATTACGTGAGCGTTGCGTACGGCTCAGCACGCGTTGATCCAAACCTTTTGAAGAACGTCGTTTTCTCGAGTCACTCACTCGCGACCGATGCGGTCTTCGGCGAGATGCACTTGGTCTCTTGTCGGAACGTGATGATCTACTTCGATCGACCGTTGCAAAACCGTGCAACTGCCTTGTTCCGCGACTCACTCGTGCGCGGTGGTTTCTTGGGCCTTGGCTCGAGAGAATCCATGCGTTTTCTGGACACGGCACCTGCATTTAAGGCGTTAAACGAATCTCAGCGCTTATACCAAAAGCTGTAAGAGGACTTGAGGCGATGAAACCGTTTTCCGCAATTGTGATTGGAGGGTCCGCAGGTTCGATAGAACCGCTGCACGATCTTCTTCGCTCACTTCCGGAGACCGGGGGCCGCTTTGCCGTCGTCTGCGTTCTGCATCTCATGAATCGCCAGCGCAGCCTCTTGCCAGAAATCTACCGCGCAGACTGCCCTTGGCCCGTCAAAGAGGCGGAATCCACCGAACCCGTTCTTCCTGGAACCGTTTATCTTGCGCCTCCGGATTATCACCTGAGCATCGAGAAGGATCGCACGTTTGCCCTTTCGAATGAAGAAGCCGTTATGTTCTCTCGGCCCTCGATTGATCTGTTATTTTCATCCGCTGCACCCGTCTACAAACACGAGCTTGCGGGTCTCATTCTCTCAGGTGCGAATAACGACGGGACTGACGGCTTGCTACGGGTTTTAAAGCACGGCGGGCAAGCGTTTGCGCAGGAAATTGCAACGGCCGAATTTAAAGAAATGCCAAGGGCCGCTGTGGCGGCCTCACCTCAAATACGCGAGGTGGACATCCCGAAAGTTGTAGAGTTTCTCAATAGACGTTTTTGAAGGCACTTGTTATTTAACTAGTAAGACACTTTAGCTGAGGATCCCGGCCGTGAAACGAGTCATCGACAATCGAAATGAAGCCATCGACGCGTTCCGCGTGAAGTGCCTTCTTGTCGATGACTTGCAAGAAAACCTCACGGCCCTCCAAGCCCTTCTCGAGAACGAACCGGTTGAAGTCTATACCGCGAAGTCCGGCTTCGAGGCGCTTGAACTCATGCTTCAACACGAATTCGGCCTTGCACTTGTCGACGTTCAAATGCCGCAAATGGACGGCTTCGAACTCGCAGAACTCATGCGCGGAAGCGAACGAACTCGTCAAACTCCGATCATCTTCTTGACCGCTGGCGCCTGGAATCGCGAACGCATCTTCAAAGGCTACGAATCAGGCGCCGTCGACTTCATGTTTAAGCCTCTTGAGCCTCGTATCCTTCGTAGCAAAGTGCGCGTCTTCGTCGACCTCCACCGCCAAAAGATGCGCCTTGCCGACGCTGAAGAACGCTACGCGCTTTCGACGACAGCAGCTCAAATCGGTACTTGGGAGTTGAGTGCAACCAATCAAGAGATGGTTTGCTCAGACATCGGCTTGAAACTTTTCGGCCTCGATCCGGCTTCGCACACCGTAAAGCTCTCGGACATCTCTTCGCGCATTCATCCGGCCGACCGCACCCATTTCGACGACAAGCTGAAACTCACGATGACGACGGGTGCACCCTTCGATGTGCAGTTCCGCGTGATCCTTGGCGGTGGCGTCGTCCGTTGGATTTACGCAAACGGCAAAGTCTCTTCGTCCGCTTTCGAGGGTAAGTTCAACCGGATCTTCGGCGTTCACACCGACGTCACGGCTGAGAAAAACGCGGCCGACATGCTGATGCGCCAAAAAGAAGAGGCGGATGCAGCAAACGGTTTGAAATCGGAATTCTTGGCGAACATGTCTCACGAAATCCGCACGCCGATGACTGCGATCTTGGGCTTTGCGGAACTTCTTCTGAACGAACGCCTCAACGATAACTCGCGACGTGATTTCGTTGAACGTATTCGTTCGAACGGCGATCACCTTCTTCACTTAATCGACGATATCCTCGATCTCTCAAAATTTGAGTCTGGCCAAGTGCCGACAGAGAAAATCGATCTCGCGGTCGTCGACGTCGTGAACGAAGCGCTCGAATCCGTCCGTACGCTTTCAGCTCGCAAAGGCATCGACGTTTCATTTGAGGTCGACGGCCATGTGCCTTCGCGCATTCAATCCGATCCTCATCGTCTTCGTCAGATCATTTACAACCTGGTGAGCAACGCGATTAAGTTCACGTCATCAGGTTGGGTGAAAGTGACCGCACGCTTCTTGCCGGCCGCTGGCGGTCGCTCGAATCAACTTGAGATCGCCGTTCAGGATACAGGCATCGGTATCGATGCTGAGAAAGCGGCGAACCTCTTTAAGCCGTTCCAACAAGCTGACAGTTCAGTCACGCGTAAGTACGGCGGTACGGGCCTGGGGCTTGCGCTCTCGCGTAAAATTGCAGAAGCCCTTGGTGGCGAACTCAGTCTCGTGAAATCGGCACCGGGTCAGGGCTCTACGTTCGCTGTTCGCATCACGACGGGCGAGCTGAACTCGAACGATTTGCCTGCGCATACGTCTCAAACAAATGACAAGAAGTCGGCTTCGGGCTCCTCCACAGCCCAGCCACAGATTTCGATCAAGGATACCGATATCCTCCTCGTCGAAGACTCCGTCGACAACGAAGCTCTGATGAGTCTTTACCTTCTCGATGCGGGCGCTAAAATCGAGGTTGCGCATAACGGATTCGAAGCGATCGAAGCCGCCTCGAAACGTGATTTCGATGTGATCCTCATGGACGTTCAAATGCCTGGCCTCGATGGTTTAGAAGCCACGCGCCGCCTGCGCCAGCAAGGTTACAAGAGACCGATCATTGCTTTAACTGCGCACGCGTTGCCAGAAGAGGTCGAGAAATCTTTGAAGGCGGGCTGCAACAGCCATGTAACCAAGCCAATCAGTCGCATCAACCTCATCCGAGCAGTTGAGCAAGCCAAAAACTTACCGACGCGAACGGTTGTTGATGACTCGAACTCGGCGATCGCCCAAAATTAAGTCATGGCTAAAGAAGTTCCGAAGATCGCAACGTTCGAAGAATTCTGGCCCTACTACTTAAACGAACACAGTAAACCCAAAACGCGGTGGATCCACTTTATCGGCACCACTCTCGCGGTCGTCATGCTGATCGTGACTTTGATCACGCAAAACTGGTGGCTCATCCTAATCACTTTAGTCAGTGGTTACGGCCCGGCCTGGTACGCACATTTCTTCACGGAAAAAAACCGCCCCGCTACTTTTACTTACCCCTTCTGGTCGCTCGCAGCTGACTTCAAGATGTGGTTTTTAATGCTCACTGGACGCCTTCGTTAATTGAGGTTTGTTCATATTTGACTCGCTTCTTTCCGAAGAGCGTGTCGATCTGCTACTTCTTTACGAATGGCAAGATGGACTGTCGACTCTATTCACTGGGAAAACTTCGATCGATCAAAAGTCGATCCCGATCTTCTTATCCTCGCTAAAACAGCGAGCGTCGTTGAGTACAACAGCGCAGACTACGTGACCTATCTGCGAAACGTCTTTAAGGGCGACGAAGAATTTTGCCAAGCTGTCGATGTTTGGGGTGAAGAAGAGATTCAACATGGTCTTGCGCTTGCGAAGTGGGCCGAGCTTGCTGACCCAAGCTGGAACTTTGAGCGCGCTCTTGAACGCTTCCGTCAATCGTTTCAAGTAGATCTAAACGCCGCCGAATCTATTCGCGGCTCTCGCAGTGCCGAACTCGTCGCTCGCTGTATGGTCGAAGTCGGTACAACGACTTATTATTCAAGTCTCCGCGATGCCGCTAGCGAACCGGTCTTTAAAGAAATCTGTCACTTGATCGCGGTCGATGAGATTCATCACTACAATCTGTTCTACCGAACGCTCCCGAAGTACTTGCAGCTGGATCCACTAACAAAGTGGCAGCGCGCGAAAGTCGCGTTCTCACGTGCGCTCGAGGCCGAAGACGAAGAGCTTCTGTATGCGTACGCCGCTACAAACACGACAGCACCCGTCACGAAAGAAAATCTGCCAATTTACCTTCGCGAGTACATGGGGCGCACAATGCCGCTCTACACGCACAAGAATTTTCTTAAAGGGATGAATCTGGCTGTTCGCGCAATTGGCGCTGAACGGTTGAAATGGCTGCCGGGGCTCATCACGAACCTCGCGCTCGCGATCTTCAAACTGAAAGCTCGCACGTTTAACCGCGCTCGAGCTCGAGCGGTTTACGAAGAGGCGTTGCTGATGCCTCTTCGTTACGAAAGCACTTAGAGCTGAGCCTCGATGGCCTTCACAAGCTTTGGATCATCAGGCGTGATGTCGGGCGCAAAACGGCCGACCACTTCGCCGCGGCGATTAACCAAGAACTTCTCGAAATTCCACATGACGTCCGTCGCAGATTTTGGCGCCAAGCCGTGTTCAGCCAGCGACTTGCCAAGCTTGCCGTCGGCTGACGGTGTCGCCTTCGGTTGAGCCTGAATCATCTGTGTATACAGCGGGTGCTGTGATGCTCCCTCTTTGACTGAGATTTTCTCGAACATCGGGAACTTAATGCCGAACTTCATTTCGCAAAATTGAGCGATCTCCGCGTTGGAGCCGGGCTCTTGACCAGCAAACTCATTTGACGGGAATCCAAGCACTTCAAAACCGCGGCTCTTGAAACGCTCGTAGAGCTTTTCAAGAGCTTCGTATTGCGGCGTCAGTCCGCACTTCGATGCCACGTTCACGACTAAAAGCACGCGACCTTCGTAGTCGCCCAAAGTCGTAGCCGTGCCGTCGATTTTTTTAATTTCGGTTTTGAAGATAGACTTACCCATGATCGCGAATCCTTTCGGGGACTGTTCCCGTTAAAAAGAATTGAACCTCGATCAGCTCAAAGGCGCAAGACTCACTTGGTCTTGTTCTTCTTCGGTCTTCGCTTCGAGTCCGCCTCCGAGCAAGCGGAATGGAAGAAGTTTTCAGCGATACCTATAAAGGCGCGCACTTTAGGAGTGACGAATTTCTGAGGTGGA
>CAJYOV010000092.1 GCA_913776405.1 Pseudobdellovibrionaceae bacterium | reverse complement strand
CATGTCGGCACGTGTTCGGACGCCGGCACCTTTCGCGGAATCGAAGAAAAAATCCCTTACTTGAAAGAGATGGGTTTCAACGCGATCGAGATCATGCCGATCGCTCAGTTTGCTGGAAAGCGAAACTGGGGTTATGA
Organism: Pseudobdellovibrionaceae bacterium; assembly: GCA_913776405.1. Lineage (GTDB taxonomy): Bacteria > Bdellovibrionota > Bdellovibrionia > Bdellovibrionales > JAMPXM01 > CAJYOV01. The sequence continues at coordinate 2,025 of CAJYOV010000092.1, read as the reverse complement.
CGGTGTGGGCCTTTTCGCTGCTCACGATACCTACGGTGGCGATGAAAACCCGGTGAAGTCGCTCAAACGACTAATCAACAAGTGCCACGAAGCAGGGATCTCGGTTTTTCTCGATGTTGTTTACAATCACCTCGGCCCGGAAGGAAATTACCTCCCGAAATTCGGCCCCTACTTTCAAGACAAGTACAAAACGCCCTGGGGAGATGCACTGAACTACGATGGTGAGTGGTGTGATGAGGTGCGCCACTACTTCTTAGAAAATGCGCGCCAGTGGTTAGATGAGTTTCACTTCGATGGTCTTCGCCTCGATGCGGTTCACGCCATCCTCGACACGTCGGCAAAACCTTTTCTAGAGGAACTTACGCGACTCAAAAAAGAGATTGAGGTAAAAGTCGGTCGCCCGCTTTATCTCATCGCTGAGAGTGAAGCGAACGACTCTCGAATCCTGCACGACTACGACGAAGGCGGTCTTGCGCTCGATGGTCAGTGGGCAGACGATCTGCACCACGTCGTGCACACGCTCATCACAGGCGAAAAAGACAGCTACTACGCCGATTACGGTAAGCTTGAGCAGCTCGCGACCGCATTCAAAGACGGCGTTGTCTTTCACGGCGAATTCTCGGAAGCACGTCATCGGTCTCACGGTCGCCGCTATGACGGCATTGATCGAAGCCGGCTCGTGGTTTGTTCTCAGAACCACGACCAGATCGGCAATCGGATGAACGGTGAGCGTCTCTTAACTCTCACGAACTTCAACGATGCGAAACTCGCGGCCGCGTGCGTGCTTCTGTCGCCGGGACTGCCGCTTCTGTTTATGGGTGAAGAGATGGCCGAGACTGCGCCCTTTCTTTATTTTGTCGATCATACCGACAAAGAGCTTCTCGAAGCTGTTAGCAAGGGCCGCCGCGAAGAATTCAAAGGTTTTGGATGGAAAGAAGAAGCGCCAGACCCTGCAAGCTCTGAGACTTTCAATAAATCGAAACTTCAATGGTCGAGACTCAAGACCGATGAACAAGCAAAAGAAGCGACCCACTACTACAGGCACCTGATCTCGCTCTCGAAATGGATTCGTTCAAACGAACTTCTGGGGCCAGGCAAAGTTGAAGCCAGTGTCGATACGGCTCGCAAAATTGTGACCGTGCGCGGAGGAAACGAGCAGACGTCACTTTTGATTTTCATCTCGTTCAGCGATCGAGATGAAAAGGTCTTGGTAGGTGAGGCAGGTCGTCACCTTGAAATTCTCGTCGACAGCTCCGACACTGGAGGGCGTGCGATCGAGAAGGGCTCTCTTGCAGGGCAAGAGCTGAACATGAAGCCTCGGTCGTTGATCGCCCTGCGCGGAGACGTATGAGTCTGAATCGCTATTTGTGTTTGCACCTGCACTTCTATCAACCGCCTCGTGAAAACCCTTGGCTCGATGAAATCGAGTATCAGGAATCGGCGTATCCGTTTCACGATTGGAATGAACGCATCAATTTTGAGTGTTACCGCGCCAACGGGACATCGCGGATTTTAGATGCAAACGGTCGGGTAGTCGATCTTGCGAACAACTACGCGAAAGTCAGTTTTAACTTTGGCCCGACGCTGCTGTCGTGGATGGAAAAAAAGGATCCTGACACATACGCGCGCATTCTCGAAGGCGATCGCATCAGCCAAAGTCTGTTCGGTGGGCACGGGAACGCGATCGCTCAATGTTACAATCACACGATCATGCCGCTTACGAACGCGCGTGATAAAGAAACTCAAGTTCTTTGGGGACTGCACGATTTCCAAAGACGATTTTCGCGAGATCCGGAAGCGATGTGGCTCCCAGAGACCGCTGTCGATACGGAGACGCTTGAAGTTTTAAGTGCGAACGGGATGAAGTACGTCGTCTTGGCGCCTCGACAAGCAAAGGCGATTCGAGCTCTTGAAAACGGAGATGGCGCTTGGACAAGTGTTGACGGCGAGAAAGTCGACCCTCGTACACCGTATCTGATTCGACTGCCTTCGGGCCGTTCAATTGCGGCCTATTTTTACGATGGC
>CAJYOV010000091.1 GCA_913776405.1 Pseudobdellovibrionaceae bacterium | reverse complement strand
ACCTCTGCGGGCTCGCGAGCCACGCAAGATATGAGGGGGATTCAATGGCAAACAAGGTAATTATCGTAGGTCGTTTGGGTGCAGATCCTGAAGTTCGCACCGTCGGCAATGGCAACACAGTCACTCGTTTGAGCATCGCAACGAGCGAAAATTGGGTTGATAAAGAAGGTCACAAGCAAGAGCGCACGGAGTGGCACCGTATCGTCGTTTGGGGCAAGCTCGCAGAGATCTGCGGCAAGCACCTCTCGAAAGGTCGCCAAGCGTACGTAGAAGGCCGTCTCCAGACTCGCTCTTGGGAAGACCAACAAGGTCAGAAAAAATACTCGACTGAAATCGTAGCAAGCACTGTCCAGTTCCTCGGAGCTGGTGGCGAAGCTCGCGCAGAAGGTGGCTACGGCCAATCTTCAAGCCGCGGCGGCGACGACTTCGGCGCTCAAGATTTCGGTCCAGAGCCATCATTCGACAGCTCAGAAGAAATCCCGTTTTAATCTAAAGTTTCGGTAGGACTCAAAATCAAGAAGGCTCGGCATAACAACCGGGCCTTTTTTATTTCGAACCAGAGAAATGAGGAGGACCGCAGCCAGTAGGGCAAGGACTCCTGTAGCGGAGGCGGAGCCGGAGCGAACACAGACTGTTAGCCGGGACCTTGGGCGCATTTAAAGCGGGGCACTCGTCAGTTTGCTAGAAACTTCGCTAAGATAAGAGGTGTTTGCATCGACTGACTCCGGGAGATTTTCTTCATGCACGGGCGCCGATTCCTTAGCCGTACGCTTCTCGCTTCACTTCCTAATTCGATTAGCTCATCGATTCCTAAGTCGATCCTTTGCGGTCTCGCGCTAGCGAGTCTCACGCTTGTTTCTCCGAACGCGGAGGCGGCTCGGATCACGCGCGTGAAGGGCAGCCAAGTCATGATCGATCTTGAAGGCTCTTCCGAATACACAGAGGGCGGTCGCTATCTCGTGATCGTCGGCGGCAAGAAAAAGGCTGTCGTCGAAATTACAAAAGCCAAAGGTGGTAAAGCGATCGGTAAAGTTCTTAAAGGGACGGCAGCAACAGACGGTACCCTTCAAGCCTTAGGTGGCGGCTCAGGCGGTGGCTCAACGAAGACAGCCTCAAAGAGCCGTCGGTCGCGCAGCAACCGCGATCGCTCTTCGAGCGATTCATTCCAAGATCTCACAGTCGGCGCTGTTCTCGGTCTCGGCCTCACAAGCCAAAGCGTCACGGCGACGAACCAATCGAATCAGTCAGAAACGATCTCGATGTCTGGTAGCGGCTTCAGTTTGAAAGCATTCGGCGATCTTCCGATCTCTGGGAACTTGGGCGCGATCGGTCGCGTGGGCCTCGAAAAATTCGGCGTCTCGGGAACCCCGCAAGCCGGTGGCGATGTGAAGACAGATATCATGTACATCACGGCCGATCTTCTTCTTCGCTATACGTTTCTCGATGGTGACTTCAAGATCTTCCCTCTGGGTGGCCTCGGCCTTCACTACCCGATCTCGAAATCATCGGACGTTTTGAACGTTCAGCAGATCTCGGCAACGACGATCTTTTTCCTCGGCGGCGGCATGCAGTACAAATTCAGCGACACGATGTACGCGACCGCGACAGCTGAGTATGGTTTGTTCCCGCCCTCAAACGACGTGAAGACAAGCCTTATCGCGATTCGCGGTGGCGTCGGTTGGCTACTTTAAGTCTCATCTTGAACTTTACGAATTCGGACGTGTGAAACGTCCGAATCACTTCTTCAGAGCGGTCTCCGAGATAAAATCGACAAGCTCTTTCACCGCTTTCGTGGGCGTCCCGCCCGACTCCGTGCAAACATCATTGCGATCGCACGATTTCACAAGCGCAAGCGGCGCAAGCTTTTTCCAACTCTCGGTTCCCAATTTGAAAGCCACTTCCATCTGCGGCGCATGCGGCATCATGGGCACGGTCGCGGCTTTTGAAGCAGCGCCTGAAAGAGCGAGAGCGCGCTCACACGCTTTGGCGTCAGCCTTCTTCCATGTCTCCAACCCCGAGCGCACTGAGCATGTTCCGTTAAGTCGGCGAATGCTCGCAAGTTCTTCATCACCGCCCGCGCGCGTAGCAACTTTGATATCGAAGTCTGATTTCTGACCGGCAGCGAAAGCTCGCGAACAGAGACATAACGTTAGCGCGAGTAGAGAGACGATCTTGAAATTCATCGAGCACTCCCTTCGCAAGACAACTCAGCCGACAAACGAGCACGGAATTTTGGATTGTTCCGAATCAAGCACGCAAAAACATCTGCGCTCGCCATGTGACGAGTGGAAGGTAGCCCGTAACAGATCCGATCTGGAAACCCTTTCGGTACAAGTGGCTCAGTCTCGCTCAATGCGATTGCTTCCGCCATCCCTTCTTCGAGCTTGCTTGCCTCGCAAGATTCCTCGAAGAAGGCCGTGCTTTTAGAATCGGAGCTTTTTTCGGAAAGAACTCGCACACAGTCGAACACGCGCGCAGCAGAGGCGCCGCTCGATGCACTCAGAATGTCTGCGTAAGCAACTTTATTTGTGTCTCCTAGATCGCAGGCGCCATTGATCTGAGCATCGAGCGACTCGGAAGAACGAAACGCGTTGAGACCGCCCTTCAGAATCGTCGCCTGTCGGCGAATCGAAGTACAAGCATGGCCAAGCTCATGTCGAATGGTCGCTTCGAGCGCGACAGCATTGCCGTTCCGATCGAGGTAGGGACTGAGCACGATTCCACCTGGCAGGATGGCTTTCAGAGGGTTGCCAACGAGAGAATCACGAAAAGTTGCTTTCTCCTCAGCCGAAAGATCGAAGTATCCGTTCGCATACGTGCAACTGTCAGGCTTATTTGGATCACGGTCGCCCTCAGCAGAACATTGAGCGATGCGAAGCTGTTTCATCGCCCCCAGGCACGCTCGATCCTCCCCGCAGCAAGAAGGCGCCATCTGATCACGAATCTGCTCGATACCTGCTAAGTAAGACCGTCTCTGTTCGGCTGTCCGGACTTTGTAGCCTTCGGCGAACATTTGCTTACGAGACTTTAAAACTTTCTTCGCAGTTCCGTGTGCAGCCATGATCTTTCGCTGTGCAGGATCAGCCCAAAGAGGAACGCCGTTTTTCCATTTCACACTGCAAGGGTTCTGCGGATCACTCGACGTGAACGTGAGCGGCTTCGATGACGCCGCAAATTGATCGAGATAAAGGCACGCCATGACTTTCTGCGTGCCTGGCAAAGGATCGTCCTTACCGAACGCTTTCGGAATAAGATTCTCTGGTTCCGCACACCGAGATGACTGCGGCGCAAGCGCACGCGCAGACTCACTCGCTAGGAAAACGACATCTTCGCCAATTCGCTCTGACGAGCGAGCGCTCGCAGTGGTTGCCGCAGCGTACGCGGGCCTCTCCGCCCAGATAAAGCCGCTCACCACGAAGACAACCGCGAGCATCCCGGCCCGCCCGCACCTTCCGTTAAACATGAGTCACTCGCGTAACACCAATGATACCCGTAATCTTCTGAAGATCAGAAATAATCTGCGACAACTGCGCGGTATCGCGAACGTTCACGTCGAAAAGGCAGACCGCCTTTTTGTCTTTCGTCGTTCGGATCTGCGCGTTTTCGATGTTGATATTACGAAGTGCAAACGCTTCTGATATCAGACGCAAGAGACCCGGCACATCTTGAGAGACAATACGCAAACGAACGGTGCGCTCAACACCCTCAGGCGCACTCTGCACCGTCCATTCGACGTCAATGCGACGACCGCTATCGACTTCGAAGGCTCGCTCACAATCCGCTTTGTGAATCGTGATACCGCGACCGCGCGTGATGAAACCTGCGATGGGATCACCCGGAATTGGATTACAGCATTTGCCGAATCGAACGAGCATGTCGTCCATGCCGTCGACGCGAATGATCGACTTCGTGCGCTTTGCACGATCGGTCGCACGTTCGACGATTCGCTGCATGAAAGATTTTTTCTCTTCAACAACAGGCTTCGCACCCGGGAAGAATTTCTCGACCACGTCTTTAGCAATGAGCTTCCCGTAGCCGACAAGAACGTAAAGTTCTTCGGCGCCGGCCGCACCCACGGACTTAAAGTGCGCCTGCGTTTCTGGCGAATCTTTGAGAGCCTTCTGCATGTTGTGGCCAAACTTGCGGAATTCTTTCTCGAGAATCTCGCGGCCCAGCTCGCCTGCACGCTTTCGCTCTTCGTTTTTGACCCAAAGGCGAATCTTCGATTTCGCTCGCGGAGTGACACAGATCTTTAACCAATCCTTCGACGGATGTTGGTTTTGTGAGGTTGCAACTTCAATCGTATCGCCCGAACGAAGTTTCGTTTTGAGCGGCACTTGCTTGCCGTTGATCTTCGCCGAAACGCAGTGATTGCCCACATCAGTGTGAACAGCATATGCGAAATCGATCGGTGTTGAGCCGTCCGGCAATTCACGCACATCTACGCGCGGCG